>JAAHIC010000322.1 GCA_010671965.1 Leptolyngbya sp. SIO4C5 | reverse complement strand
AAAATCACAAACGTTAGCAGCCCTAGCTCTATGACGTAAAGCAGCGGCCCCCACTGCTCGATGTGGTAGGCATACTCGTTGTAGGCGGCGGGGCTGCTAACGTTTGTGATTTTTCATGCCCTGCTCGGCATTCAAATTTATCTGGGCAAGCTTAAGGCTCGCCCCACAAGCTATCAAACCTATGCCTCCGCGGGTGCGCCCAGTCTCCAGTCCCTCAGTTCACGCACAATGATTCTGACCGGGCTGGTGCTGGGCGTTTTTCTCATCTTTCACCTAATGGCGTTCAAGTTTGGCCCCTACTATGCCACGACTCTGGCTAACGGCACTGAAGGGCGGGATTTAGCGCGGCTGGTGATTGAGAAGTTTCAGACGCCGCAATATACCTTTGGCTACAGCGCCGTGATGGTGCTGCTAGGATTCCACCTGCGGCATGGGCTTTGGAGTGCATTGCAGTCTTTGGGGGCGATGAGCGCCGGGGTGAAGCCGCTGGTGTATGGCGTTGGGACGGGACTGGCCGTGGCGATCGCGGCTGGGTTCATCGGTCTACCCTTGGCGATTTATGCGGGTTGGATTGGTTAAATGTGTCTGGTAGGAGTCAGCTACGCCGCACTCTACCGGGTTTGCTCCGTGTTTGATTAAAGACTGTATATCTGTTAGAAAATCTATGCTTGATCCGCGCGTTCCGGACGGCCCGCTGAAAGAAAAATGGGACAGTTTTAAAGAACACTGTTCGCTGGTTGGCCCCAACAACAAGCGCCAGCACACCGTTTTAGTGGTCGGCACAGGACTGGCCGGAGCCTCAGCCGCTGCCACCCTATCTGAGCTGGGCTACCGGGTCAAAAGCTTTTGTATTCAGGACTCTCCCCGCCGCGCCCACAGCATTGCCGCCCAGGGAGGCATCAACGCCACCAAGAACTATCCCAATGACGGCGACTCGGTATGGCGGCTGTTCTACGACACGATTAAGGGGGGCGACTATCGCTCGCGCGAAGCCAATGTCTACCGCTTAGCCCAAATTAGTAACCAGATTATTGATCAGTGCGTGGCTCAGGGGGTGCCCTTTGCACGGGAGTATGGCGGCCTGCTGGCGAATCGCTCTTTCGGGGGGGCGCAGGTTTCCCGCACGTTCTATGCGCGGGGGCAGACCGGGCAGCAGCTTTTGCTGGGAGCCTACAGCGCTCTGATGCGGATGGTAGCAGCAGGGCGAGTGGAAATGTTTGCTCGGCGGGAACTGCTGGACTTGGTGGTGGTAGAGGGGCAGGCGCGGGGCATCGTGGTGCGCAACCTGGTGACGGGTGAATTTGAGCGCTATGCCGGAGACGCGGTGCTGCTGTGTACAGGGGGATACGGCAACGTGTTCTATCTCTCCACCAATGCCAAAAATTCTAACGTGACGGCGGCTTGGCGCTGCTACAAGCGAGGGGCGCTGTTTGCTAACCCTTGCTATACCCAAATTCACCCCACCTGTATTCCGGTGTCAGGCAGCTACCAGTCGAAGCTGACGCTGATGAGCGAGGGCCTGCGCAATGATGGCCGGGTCTGGGTGCCAAAAGATCCCAACGATCAGCGATCGCCTCATCAAATTCCAGAGGGCGATCGCGACTATTACCTAGAGCGCAAATATCCCAGCTTTGGCAACCTAGTCCCCCGCGATGTAGCCTCCCGCAACGCCAAGCAGGTGACGGATGAGGGCCGGGGTGTGGGAGAAACGGGGCTGTCAGTCTATCTGGACTTTCGCGATGCGATCGCCCGCTTAGGCCAGGACACTATTGCTGAGCGCTACGGCAACCTGTTTGACATGTACCAGCGGATCACGGGCGAGAATCCCTATGACGTACCGATGCGGATCTATCCGGCGGTTCACTACACAATGGGCGGCCTCTGGGTGGACTATCACCTGATGAGCACGGTGCCGGGGCTGTTTGTGCTGGGAGAGGCGAATTTTTCCGATCACGGGGCGAACCGGCTAGGAGCCAGTGCCCTCATGCAGGGGCTCGCCGATGGCTACTTTGTGATTCCCTACACCCTAGGAAACTACCTGGCTCAGACAGATTTATCTCCGGTAGAAACCACCCATGAGGCCTTTGCCGAAGCGGAGGCCACTGCCTACAGCCGCACCCAAAAGCTGTTGAGCATTGGCGGTGATAAAACCGTGATGGAGTTTCACCGAGAGCTGGGGAAGCTGGTTTGGGACGACATCGGTATGTCGCGCGATCGGGCAGGGCTAGAGCGGGCGATCGCGTCGATTGCAGCGCTGCGACAGGAGTTTTGGCAAAATCTGCGGGTGCCGGGTGAAGCCAATACGCTGAACAAAAACCTGGAGTTTGCCGGACGGGTGGCCGACTTTATGGAACTGGGCGAACTGATGGCGCGAGATGCCCTGCAGCGAGAAGAATCCTGCGGCGGTCACTTTCGCGAGGAGTATCAAACACCGGCAGGAGAAGCCCTGAGAAATGACAAGCAGTTTTCGTTCGTGGCGGCCTGGCAATACCAGGGCGACGATCAGGCTCCCACTTTGCATAAAGAATCGCTCACTTTCGAGAATGTTCAGCTCACCCAGCGCAGTTATCGGTAGAGGTCTTATAAATTGGACATATCCTGACGCAAATAAGATCGCTTCTGCCTTCTGTCGGTTATTAGTTTTGTTTAATATTGCTAATTACAAAACGACTCTTGGGCAGCGCGGGCATTCGCCCTAAATCTACTTCTAAGTTCTGATTGGGCACCTCGTAGCGGATGGCATTGATCAAGAAATCTAGGGTCATTTCCAGAATCTGAATTGTGATCCATTCCCCCGCACAGCGATGATTTGTATAGTGATCGCCGCCGCCTTGGGGAATGAAGTTAAACGGGCTTTCATTCCAGTGACGAAACCGCTCTGGCTGAAACGCTTCCGGATCGTCCCAGAGGTGGGGATCGTGGTTAGTGCCGTAGAGGTCTAGCAGCACCTTGACGCCATCTGGAAAGTGATACTCCTGCCAGTCAAACGGCTGCCGGACGCGGGCCGAAGCAAAAGGAAAGAAAGGGTAAAACCGCCGCACTTCCTGGGTAAAGAGCGAGGCGTAGTCAGATTCCTGCTGGAACTGGGCGCGGCAGTCAGGATAGTTATGTAGAGCTAAGGCGCTAAACATCACGTAGCGAGCGATCGCCACGGTAGGACGCAGCACATTCAGCAAGTCCACCGCCGCAATCCGCTTATCGAGCAGGTTGCCTGCCGGATCGCGGTACTGAGCAAAAGCATAGGCTGCCGTGTTTTCGGGCACCTCTAGTTTGCCAGCGCGAATCTGTTCGATGACTGACTCAATCCACTTCTCCGCCTGCTGCCGTCCCAGTCTCGCCCGCCAGTGTCGGGGGCCGATGCCGCCGGAGCCATCAATCATGGCGGCTATATCCTGCGTTCGCTGGTTGACCTCATCTTCTGATAAAGGCACCCCGGCCCAGGCACACACTGCCCGACACAGCACTTCCTGCGCCCCATAAAGCAGCACCACCTGATCTCGCTGCTGCCACTGCTGAGCCGCCGCGTGCCACTCTTGCCGGACGCGCTCGGTCAGTGCCGCCATCCGTTCTGGCGTCATCAATGACATAAAAGCCTGCTTGCGCTGGCGGTGCGCTTCACCGTCTAAACCCTGAACCCCTCCTTCCCCCAGCAGCGTTTTCTGAACCCGCTTAGGAGCTGCTCCTCGACGGGAAAATTTAGTAGTGTCATAGAAAACCTGGGCCGCTGCTGCTCCCCTGAAGCAAATCGTCTGCTCGAACAACAGCCGGGTCTGAAAAATATCAGACTGATAGCGATCGCAGCGATTTGAGATAAAGCAATAGCCCTCATTGGCTAGCGCTAACGTACTGTCAATGGCGCGATCGCGCGGAATTGTACTCATTTAAAGTCTCGTTTACAGGGTTTGTTCGCTAACTCAGTGCCGCAGTGCTCAAGCTGAAATGAATTTCACTGCCCTTGAGATAGCAACTTTATTGCTGACAGACCAAGCAATCAGCCTTGCTGCTATGGTAGGCGATTTTTAGCGCCCCAAATTACATGTAAAAATGATATTGACAATGAAAAATGTCAGGGTTAGCATGGGACCATGAGCACGTTACAGCATATTTCTCAAGCCAATCCCCAGTGGCCCTTGGAATCCTTTGTAGAAACGGCAAATCAGCTTTTGCCCCAGTTTCTGCCAGGTGACGAGTCCCGCCGCAGCTCAGAAACGATCAATCCTCGGCTGGTGCGTCATTACACGACTCAGAGCCTAGTGGATAAACCGTTTAAGCAGGGGCGGGAAGCCCGCTATGCCTACCGACATCTCCTGCAGTTATTGGTGGTACGGCGACTGCTAGCCGAAGGACTTAGCGCCAACGCGATTCAAACGCTGATGGAGGCTAAGTCTAATCCTGAGCTAGAGGCGCTACTCCAGGGCGGCATTCAGCTCACTGTGGAAGCGGCGAATCCGGCTCTGGCCTTTTTGCAGCAGGTAAAGCAGCGATCGCAGCCTGCCGCCTCTGCAACGCGCTCGCCAGCGCCCCCGCCGGCCCGCAGCGCTCCGAGCCGCTCTAGCCCCCCGCCCCCAACCCAGTGGACACGGCTAGAGGTACTGCCAGGACTGGAAATTCAGGTGCGTCAGGACTTTGCTTATCCGGCCAGTCCTCAAGAACGAGAAAACCTGCTGCAGCTCATTGCTCAACGCCTCACTGATTTATCCCCTTAACGGAGACACGCCATGAATCAACCCCAGATTGAACTGATCCCGATGCACGGAGCGATCGCTCGCAACCGCTCCACCACCCTCGACATTTTGATTAAGATTGCGCCGCCTGCTCAGTTGCCCACGGTTGAGCGCCCCCCGCTCAATCTGAGCTTGGTGCTGGATCGCTCTGGCTCTATGGCCGGTGAAAAGCTGAACTACGCCAAGCAGGCAGCCTGTTACGCCGTGGAGCAGCTTCTGCCCAACGATCGCGTCAGTCTGGTTCTATTCGATACCCAGGTGAAGACCGCCATTGCCAATACGCTTGCTACTGATAAGCACCACATTTTAGAGACGATTGGCAGCATTCGCGCCGGTAGCTCTACGGCTCTGCATGGCGGCTGGGTGGAAGGCGGCTTGCAGGTGAGCCAATACCTCAACCCGGAACACCTCAACCGGGTGATTTTGCTCTCTGATGGCCTAGCGAATGTAGGGGAAACCAATCCCGACGCGATCGCCCAGGATGTCCACGGGCTGTCGCAGCGGGGCATCAGTACGTCAGCCTTGGGGGTAGGCAACGACTACAGCGAAGATTTGCTAGAAGCAATGGCGCTCAGCGGCGACGGCAATTTCTATCACATCGCCTCCCCTGACCAGCTCCCGAACATTTTTCAAACCGAGCTCCAGGGATTGGTGGCTACAGTCGGCCAGCGGGTCAGTCTGGGCCTGACGCCTCAGGCAGGCGCTAGCATCATGGATATACTCAACGATTTCGAGACAAATGAGCTGGGACGACTAAAGCTGCCCAATCTCACCGTTGGCAGTCCGGTCAACGTCGTGATGCGGTTGCGGATTCCGGCGCTGAGTCAGGCAGGCGATCTCTGTCAGATCCGGTTAGCCTGGAACGATCCGCAACAGGTCGAGCGCCAGGTTTTGCAGGCAACCCTGCAGCTGCCGGTGGTCAGCCCGGAGCAAATGAGCGACTTTCCGGCCAATCCAGTCATGTCTCAGATCAGGGTTGTAGCCGCCGCCCGCGCGTAATGTTGAAGCGCTGGGAAACAGCTTTTTTGCGAGCCCCCGCTGTGTTGCCCTGCTCAAACTCGGTGGCGAGG
>JAAHIC010000321.1 GCA_010671965.1 Leptolyngbya sp. SIO4C5 | reverse complement strand
TCGGAAATGATCACGGCAACTTCACCACAGTCTGAGAGCAATCCGAGGGCCTCCTGACCGCTTTCTGCCCTCAGCACCTGAAAGCTGCGACGAAAGGTGCGATAAAGCAGATCTAGGTTGTCAGGCTCGTCATCAACTACCAGCATTCGGGGCTTTGACGCTGAGCGTGGCTGGGTTGCGGAAGTCTCTGCAATCATCATTTTTTGACCTTGGGGTAAGCCAAGAAGCATTTGTCCTTCAGTTTTCCCAATCTGCGCCCAGCGAACAACAGTTTTTGGTAAAAGATTTAAACCTAACTCAGCTCCACCACCTTGCTCTGGGATCATGCCCAAACAAAGCGCTGCCACCAGCAGCATTAAGCTAAGGTCGCGGCGACAATGCCCCCATTTCTGCTGACGGCTATGACTCTTTCGGTTTTGGCTTATAGGTCGAGGCGACCTGCAATTCTTTAAGCTGCTGGTTATCCACCTTGGACGGAGCATCTGTGAGTAGGCAGCGGGCCTGCTGGGTCTTAGGAAAGGCGATCGCGTCGCGAATCGAGTCTTCTCCAGCCAGCAGCATCACAAGGCGATCGAGACCGTAGGCAATGCCGCCGTGGGGCGGTGTACCGTACTCAAACGCCTCTAGCAGGAAGCCAAACTTATCGTATGTTTCCGCTTCCGACAGGCCAATTGCCTCAAATACCTGCTGCTGCAGATCCGGCTGGTAGATTCGCAGGCTACCGCCGCCCACCTCATAGCCGTTGTAGACCAAATCGTAAGCCTGTGCCCGCGCCGTTTTTAAATCGGCTGCATCTTCCGGGTAGGGAGCAGTGAAGGGATGGTGCAGCGCCTCCAACCGCTTTTCGTCGGCGTTCCACTCAAACATGGGAAACTCCGTCACCCACAGTAGATTAATCTGGTCAGCGGGAATAAGCTGCATTTCCTGCGCGATCGCCTGTCGCAGCCGATCCAGCGTCGGATTTACCACCTCTACCGCGTCAGCGCAGAACAGCAGCAGGTGTCCGTCCTGGGCGCCGGTGCGCTCTAGAATCTGCTGCTTGCGCTCAGCCGTGAGATTGTCTTTGATTGCGCCAATGGTGTCAATATCGCCACCGCGCACGCGAATATAGGCCAATCCCTTAGCCCCAGCCTCAGCCGCAATCTTAAACAGGTCGCCCCCCGGCTTGATCCGCACGTTGGAAATCGTGTCATTGCCGTTGGGAATGGGCAGCACTTTCACCAAGCCGCCGTTTTTCACTGCGCCAGAGAAGACTTTAAACCCGGAATCAGCCACCAAATCAGAGACATCAACCAGCTCTAACCCGTAGCGGGTATCGGGCTTATCCGTCCCATAGCGATCCATCGCCTCGGCGTAGGTGAGGCGCGGAAAAGGCTGAGGCACTTCAATGCCTTTGACCGTTTTGAGAATGTGGCAGACTAACCGCTCATTCAGCTCTAGAATTTCTGCCTGACTCATGAAGCTCATCTCCATGTCAAGCTGGGTAAACTCCGGCTGGCGGTCGGCCCGCAGGTCTTCGTCCCGGAAGCAACGGGCAATTTGATAGTAGCGATCGACCCCTGAAACCATCAGCAGTTGCTTAAAGAGCTGAGGCGACTGGGGCAGGGCGTACCACTCGCTAGGGTTAACCCGTGAGGGAACTAGGTAATCCCGTGCTCCCTCCGGCGTCGATCGCGTCAGAATCGGCGTCTCAACTTCAATGAAGCCTTCCTGATCTTCTAAAAAGCGGCGAATTGCCTGGTTCACCTGATGGCGCAGCTGCAGGTTTTGGCTCATGCGCTCTCGCCGCAAATCGAGATAGCGATAGCGCAGCCGCAGTTCTTCCCGCACAGGCTCCTGATCGGTGGTGGAAACCTGGAAGGGCATCTGCTTGCGCACTTCGTTCAGCAGCTCAATTTGATCGGCATAGATCTCAACCTGTCCGGTAGGGAGCTTGGGGTTGAGGGACTCTGGCGGTCGCTGGCTTACCCGGCCCACCACTTTCACCACATACTCATTGCGAAGCTGCTCGGCCAAGGGATAGGAGTCAGGCGTACGCTCCGGATCGCTGACAATTTGGACAATGCCGCTGCGATCGCGCAGGTCTAGAAAAATGACGCCCCCATGATCGCGGCGACGATCGACCCAACCGAACAGAGTGACGGTTTCTCCTATGTGTTCTGCTCGCAGATGACCGCAATAGTGGGTTCGCATGGCGCTGACTGGCTTCGCTAAAATATCAAAACTTTTTCATTATGGCAGCATTGCTTAACCGTTCAAAATGTTTTTTAAGGGTGTCTGCCGGGTGGCAACACCCTTAGCTAGATTCAGCCGCGACGGGACTATTTGCCTGCGACTCAACAACAGGCAAAGCCCTGCTAGAACCCGCGATCGCTACTGAAACCAAGTTTGGCTAAGCAGTCCCGGCTCAGCGGTTTCGTCTTGGGGATGGGGCAGGCAGGGACGCTCTAGCAGTTCTGAGAGCATAGAGGCGGGCTGGCGGTTGTGGGGCCAGGCGAAGGCATGGCGGAAGGCGGCTTCTTGACAAGCCTGCAGGCCGTCAAAGCCGATCACGTCCTGGGTTAAAAGGGTTTCGTACTCAAAAGGCAGCCGCACGTTATGCAAACCGGCGTTGTCCGTGCAGATGGCAATGTCTACCCCGGCATCAAAGCAGCGATCAAACACAGGCTTGAGCTGGCGAATCTCTTGCAGGGTGCCTGTCTTTAAATAAGTCGTGGGGCAAATTTCCAAACACTGTCCCCGTGCCGCTACTTCCGGCAGCAGCTCCGGGTGCCGCAGCGGAATCTGAATGCCGTGGCCAATCCGCATCAGGTAGGGCAGCAGCTCCGGGTAGCAGCCATCGGTGGTTTCATAGAGATGGCCGGTTGTCTTAATGCCTAAAGACTGCGCGTGGGCATAGAGACCAATGATTTCCTCTAGGCGATCGCGGTATTGAGCGTCTCCGCCGGCTAGGTCAACGGCACAAATGTAGTCAGGATATTGGGCTGCCAAATCGACAATGGCGCGGTTCACCTCATAGGGCAGCTTGGAGTGCATACAGAGAATCTGCCGCGTCACCACCGGATACTCCGTCTGCTGGCTAGCGCGGCCCACAGTTTCCACAATCTCCGCCATCTTTTCAATCCGCTGAGACTGAGGTAAATGCTCCGGCGTCCGCAGATAGGGCGTATAGCGCAGCTCCAAATAGGCTAAATTCTCAAAAATGTAGGCCCCACGAATCAGCCGATAAATAAAGTAAGGCAGCGCCTCTTGAGTCTGAACGCTTTCCACCAGCGTGTGCAGCTCCAAATATTCTTCTAGGGTCTTACGGGGACGGGTGTAAAAGTGCTCAAACTCGTCATACCCGCCAAAGCGCCCCGAAATATCAGGCCGATTGCGCTGGAAATAGCGCCAGAGAATGCGGGGTACCACCGAACCGCCCAGGTGACGGTGTAGCTCAGCATAAAGTGTCATAAGATCACCTCGGTAAAAGTCAGAATAAAGTTAAAAAATATAAAGAGTAATTTATCTGTTGTAGCGTAAATCTGGCTGCTTGGCGGCAGATTTGGCCTAATTTCTTAAGCCTCAGACCTCAGCCGCGATCGCCTGGCAACGTCAAAAAAATAAGTTGACGAAGATCACTTCCACTACCGATAATGGTGATTTGTGTGAACGCTAGCTCCTTAAAATCTCTTGGCAAACGTTATCGTGATCGGCGCCCAGTGGGGCGATGAGGGCAAAGGCAAAATTACTGACCTACTCAGCAATTCGGCGGATGTCGTGGTGCGCTACCAGGGCGGCGTCAACGCCGGCCATACCGTTGTAGTTAAAGATCAGACCTTTAAGCTACACCTGACGCCCTCTGGCATTCTGTATCCAGAAACTCAGTGCGTGATTGGCAGCGGCACCGTCATTGACCCCAAGGCGCTGATTGCCGAGCTGGACAAGCTAGAGCAGCTTGGCATCTCGACGAAAAACCTATTTATTTCTGAAACTGCCCACGTCACGATGCCGTACCATCGGCTGTTAGATCAGGCGGCGGAAGAGAGCCGGGGAAATCAGAAAATTGGCACTACCAAGCGGGGCATCGGCCCTACCTATGCCGACAAGTCTGAGCGCACGGGCCTGCGCGTGATCGATCTGATGGATGCTGCCTCTTTTCGGGAGCAGCTAGAGTGGACGATTAACTATAAAAACATTGTTTTAGAAAAGCTCTACAATCTGCCGCCTTTAGAGCCACAGGCCGTTTTTGACGAATATGTCCAGTATGCTGAGCGGCTGCGGCCTCATGTGGTCGATAGCTCTCTGCTGATTTACAACGCCATTCAAAAGCGCAAGAACATCTTGTTTGAAGGGGCGCAGGGAACGCTGCTGGATCTCGATCACGGCACTTATCCCTACGTGACTTCCTCTAATCCGGTGGCGGGTGGAGCCTGTATTGGTTCCGGCGTGGGGCCAACTATGATCGATCGCGTCATTGGCGTCGCTAAAGCCTACACAACACGGGTGGGAGAAGGGCCTTTTCCTACGGAGCTGCACGGCGAGATGGGACAGATCCTCTGCGATCGCGGCGCGGAGTTTGGCACCACCACCGGGCGCAAGCGGCGCTGCGGCTGGTTTGATGCCGTAATTGGTCGCTACGCAGTGCGGATTAATGGCCTAGACTGTCTGGCGATTACCAAGCTTGACGTGCTAGATGAGCTAGATGAAATTCAGGTCTGCGTCGCCTATGAGATTGACGGACAGCAGCGCCGCGATTTCCCGGTCAGTGCCCGTCAGCTCGCCCAGTCCCAGCCCGTTTACAAAACCCTACCGGGATGGAAGCAGTCAACAGCCAACTGCCGCTCTCTAGAAGATTTGCCCCAGCAGGCGCTGGCCTATCTCAAGTTTTTGGCAGAGCTGATGGAAGTGCCTATTGCCATTGTGTCTTTGGGAGCTAGCCGCGATCAGACCATTATTGTGGAAGATCCGATTCACGGCCCCAAACGAGCGCTGCTGTTTGAAAATGGTACGCCCCAGGTGGCTTAGGCGATCGCCCTTGATTTGCCAACCGATTCAACTTTGTTTACCACTTCTCTAAAAAACGCGAGTAATTCTCATGGATGATCTGTCAATTCAATGCCAACAGCGCGACTTTTCGCAAAAGCCTAAGGCGATTCGGCGGCAAGGCCGTTTACCTGCCGTCCTCTATGGTCACAAGGGGGCTGAATCTGTAGCCCTCACCGTAGATGCCAAAGAAGCAGAGACGCTGCTGCGCTACGCCGCTGTCAATAACACGTTGGTAACGGTCAAAGTACCCGATATTTCCTGGAGTGGCAAAGCCCTGCTGCGCGAGGTGCAGACTCATCCTTGGAAAAATATCGTTAATCACATCAGCTTCTTCTCGATCGCGGCCCAGGATGAAGTAGAAGTTGTGGTGCCCCTCAGCTACACCGGCGAAGCCGCAGGTGTGACCCAAGATGGCGGTACCCTAGATACCTTAATTAACGATCTGGCCATCAAGTGCCCGCCTGACTCAATTCCTGAAACCATTGAGATTGACGTTTCTGGTCTGAATGTGGGCGACATTCTCCGGGTGGGCGATCTGGTTCTGCCCAAGGGCGTAACGGCGGTCGCGGATCCAGAAAAATCAGTCGTCACGGTGCTAGCGCCGACCGTGAGCGAAGAACCCGCCGAAGAACCTGATTTGGTTGATTTGGCTCTCAACCCTGAGGCTGCTACAGCCGATGCTGAGAGTGAAGCCGAGGATGAAGCCGCTAGCCCCGAAGCGTAGACGCTAGCTTCTCTACAGGCTAACGAGCTAGGCCAGGGATACGTCCCTGGCA
>JAAHIC010000320.1 GCA_010671965.1 Leptolyngbya sp. SIO4C5 | reverse complement strand
GAGCGCAGGGTGATAGTGCCGCCGCCGGTTTGAGCGCCAGCCTGACTAGAGAGCAGGTAAAAGGTCAGAACGCTGCCAATGAAGTAGGCAGCTTTTGGCAGAATTTTGTATCGAGCAGCGGGCAGAGGGCGCAGGCGAAACATAGCTGGTAACGGCTTGTTAAAAATATTGGGTGCTCTATCTTACTAGGATAAGCGGCCTAGTCACAGATAGCCCCTGTTAGGATGACGCTTGCTGAGGTGGCTAAGTTGCCTCACCGGGCGATCGCCAATAGTCCTACCGAGAGATTCAGCCGCAACCAGAGCAGAAAGAGCCAAACTTGCTTATCCTAAAGCTAAGGCAGAAACGATCCAAAACGACTTATTTTTATGGACTTGCAAACTATCCGCGATCGCGTTGACTCCATTCGCTCCAAGCGGGAATCTCTGGTGCGCCTGCTAGAGCAGCCTGATTTAGGCACGCTGCGCATTGATGTGAATCAGGCTCTTGAAGAAATGGACGATTTGCTGGAAGAGTTTGAGCGCACCTTTGGAGCTGAAGCCTAGGGCGGCGTCAGGCTCGCAGCTTTGGCCCAAGAAGAACGTAGTGTAAAAGAGATATGAGTATTCAGTGCTGGACGGCTTCCAAGTTAGGATGAATATTCAGCCGTTTTTCTGTTCGTCTAACGCACGATGCCTAAAGCCTATACCGCCGAAATTCTTCATCAGGGACAGACCCACACGATTACGGTGCCTGAAGATCAGACCGTTTTAGCCGCCGCTCAGGCAGCAGGGCTGGATTTGCCCTATTCCTGTAGTGCTGGCGTTTGCACCACCTGTGCCGCCAAGCTTTCAGACGGTAGCGTCGATCAAAGTGAAGGCATGGGCCTCAGCCCCGAACTGCAGTCAGAAGGCTATGCGCTGCTCTGCGTTGCCTATCCCCGCGCCGACCTAAAGCTGGAGACAGAGCAGGAAGACATGGTTTACGAGCGTCAGTTTGGTCAGCCGCAGTAAGCCACATCGTCATGCAAACTCGACTGGTTACGCTGGAGATTGAGCTAACTGGCTCAGTGACTGATTTGCCGCAGGCGATCGCTGCTGCCCTCTCAGTACACGGCGAGCCGCTGCGCTGGGCTATTACTCAGGTGCAGTCACAGCGAGCCAGCCTTGAAGCAGTAGTCCTAACCGATGATTGATGTGCCTGTGACCGCTGCTAGAGCCTATACAACGGTACTCATTGTGCCAACGGGTATTGGGGCCAGCATTGGCGGCTATGCCGGAGACGCGCTGCCTATAGCCAGGCTGATAGCGCAGGCCAGCGATCGCCTAATTACCCACCCCAACGTGCTCAATGGGGCACAGCTCTACTGGCCCTTGCCCAACGCTTACTACGTCGAAGGCTATGGCCTCGACTGCTTTGCGGCTGGAACGTGGGGCCTGCGCCCCGTGCGTCAAAATCGCATCGGCCTGCTCCTAGACTGTGCCATTGAACCAGAGCTGCGCTGGCGGCATCTGCAAGCGGCCAATGCGGCTAAAGCAACCCTAGGGCTGACCCTGACGGACTATGCCATCACGGATGCGCCCCTACAGGTGGAGCTGCGGACTGCCTCTTCTGGCGCGACTTGGGGTACTTTGGGCAATCCTGACAGCCTGCTACGGGCGGCTGAAAAGCTAGTGCAGCAGGCCAAGGCCGAGGCGATCGCCGTCGTGGCCCGCTTCCCCGATGACTTAGACAGCCCCGAACTGCAGCAGTATCGTCAGGGGCAAGGTATTGATCCCCTCGCCGGAGCTGAAGCTGTCATTAGCCATCTGGTGGTCAAAACTTTGCGGGTACCCTGCGCCCATGCGCCAGCACTGGCCCCTTTGCCGTTAGATCCCACTATCTCTCCCAAGTCCTCGGCTGAAGAAATTGGCTATACCTTTCTACCCTGCGTTTTAGCCGGACTGAGCCAAGCCCCTCAGTTTGTCAGCGTCGCCAGGCCGCAGCCTACTGATATCTGGGCCGATCAGGTTGATGCTGTCATTATTCCGGCTGAGGCGGCTGGGGGTAGCGGCGTTATTAGCCTTGGCCAGCGGGGCATCAAGCTGATCGCCGTAGGACAAAATCAAACAGCCATGCAGGTGCCGCCCGCTGCGCTGGGCCTAGAGGCTATGCAGGTCAATAGCTACTTGGAGGCGGCGGGATTGCTCCTAGCCGATCGGGCCGGCATTGATCCCGCTGCCCTACAGCCCGCGATCGCGCCCATACAGGCGCTCAAAAATTTGGAGGAACAGCGACTGGTTAAAATGTGAGCACACCGTAATCTGACTCTGCTAGCTACTGCTGCATTTTGGGTCAGCTTGATGATATTTAGAGAGCTAACGTGAGTAATCAGCGTCCTCAAGACCCGCAATTTGAACCGCTAAGCCGGGTACAAATCCTAGCCGCGATGGGCGTAACGGCTTTAGTTCTCTTATTGGTGGCCCGATTTTGGCTATTTTTTGACACGGTGGCGATTCTGCCCTTTCGCTGGCTGCCCGAATCGCTGCTGTGGGGCGTGGGCTTGGGTCTGAGCATTACCCTCGCCAGCGCTTTGGTCTATCAAATTTGGCCCGCCTATCGCCGTAGCGCTGACTTTTACCTAGACTTTGTCCTCAAGCCGCTGACTTGGCCAGATTTGCTGTGGCTAGGCTTGCTGCCGGGGCTAAGCGAAGAGCTGCTGTTTCGCGGCGTCATGCTGCCAGCCTTGGGACTGAATGCGGGCGGCGTAGTGGTTTCTAGTCTTTGTTTTGGGGTGTTGCACCTCAGCAGCCTGCAGCAGTGGCCCTATGTGCTGTGGGCAACGCTAGTGGGTCTAGCCCTAGGCTATAGCGCCCTAGCCACTGGCAATTTGCTGGTACCTGTGGCCGCTCACATGACGGCCAATTTAGTTTCTAGCCTGATTTGGAAATACCGGCAAAATTAGGCAGAATCGCTGACTGAAACAGCCTGGTAGCCAGCAGCACACCAGTCTGGCAGGCGATTGGCCCTTTTAGGAAAATAGAGCAGGCTTGGCTATACTGAAGGCGACAATCGGCCCAACAGTGCCAGCTTGCCCATGAGCTTGATTAAGCGCCGAGCGATCGCGTACCCATCTTTCGCTGGATGTTTTAAGGTAAGCTTTTGTAAACATAATTGAAGTAGCTGCGCTTAGATTTAACGGCCAAGCGGCCCCATCAGACAGCAGCCCAGAGCGCTCAAGTCCTGCCGATTAATTGTTTAAACGCTGATTCTGACGAGTAAAAAAGCGATTGCAAGTGTTGGTGCGGGCCTAATTGCAGGCGATCGCTCAGCTCTTAAAGGTATAAAAATCAGGAGGTCATTACATGAAATCTTCTCTAGTGATTTTGTATCACCGAGAACCCTATGACGAAGTTAAAGAAAATGGCAAAATTTACTATCGGGAAAAGAAAAGTCCCAACGGCATCGTACCGACGCTGAAAAGCTTTTTTGCTAACGCTGAGAGCAGCACCTGGATTGCCTGGAAGCAGGTAGCCAGTAAGAAACAGGTCAATTTTGAAGAGCGAGTCACGATGGAAGGGGGCAGCGATAGCTGCGTAGTACGTCGGATTCCCCTCACGCCTGAGCAGGTTAAGGACTTTTACTACATCACCTCAAAAGAAGCTTTCTGGCCGATTCTGCACTCTTTTCCAGAACATTTCACCTATGAAAGTTCTGACTGGGAAAACTTCCAGAACATCAATAAGCTATTTGCCGAAGCCGCCTGTGAAGACGCCGCAGATGATGCTCTTATCTGGATCCACGACTATAACCTGTGGCTGACCCCTTACTACATCCGGCAAAAAATGCCGAATGCCAAAATTGCCTTCTTCCACCACACGCCTTTCCCGGCCGCCGATGTGTTCAATATCCTACATTGGCGCACCGCGATTGTAGACAGCCTGCTCTGCTGCGATCTTTGCGGTTTCCATATCCCTCGCTACGTGGAGAACTTTGTTTCCGCAGCTCGTAGCTGCCGCGAGGTTGAAGTGGTGACTCGCACGCCGGTACCCGACTGCTTCACCTCGGTCGGCACTGCCTTGGCCGAGCCGGAAATGACCACTCAGCTTAAGTACAACGATCGCATTATCAACCTCGATGCCTTCCCGGTGGGCACCAATCCTGACTATATCGTCAGCATGATGAACAAGCCGGAGGTGCAGACCCGGGCCCAGCAGATCCGAGACGACATTGGCGACAACAAGCTGATTGTCTCTGCCGGACGGGTGGACTATGTGAAGGGCACGAAGGAAATGCTGCTTTGCTACGAGCGGCTGCTAGATCGCAGGCCAGAACTGATCGGCAAAGTCAACCTGATTATGACAGCGGTGAAAGCGGCCTCTGGAATGCGGGTTTACCGCACCGCCCAGTCTCAGATTGAGCAGCTTGTTGGTAAGATCAACGGTCGCTTCTCTAAGCTCAACTGGATGCCGATCAAGCTATTCACCGAGCCTGTTCCCTTTGACGACCTGATGGCTTTTTATAAGGCGGCTGATGTGGCCTGGATCTGCCCTCTACGCGATGGTCTTAACCTGGTGGCGAAGGAATATATCTCAGCCCATCAGGGCCAGGACGGCGTTCTAGTTCTGTCAGAATTTACCGGCTCGGCAGTGGAGCTACCTGAGGCGATTCTGACCAATCCTTACTCTGACAAGAGCATGGATGAATGTATTGATCAGGCGCTGGCGATGTCTCCTGAAGAGCAGGCCAAACGGATGACCCAGCTCAATGATGCGGTCAGACGCTATGACGTGCAGCAGTGGGCTAACCACATGTTCCGAGAAGCGAAAGCGACTGACAAGAGCGATCGCGAACCCGTTCTGGTTTAGCCATCCTCAGGTATATATCCGGTGGGGTGGGCACTGCTTGCCCCACCGGCATCAAAGATTAAAAAACGCTGCTTAATTTACAGAACTTACTCTATAAAAGCGTGTAACTAGCTGTATGAGCGGAGATCCAGCCAGAGAGTGACGCCAGCAAACAGTTTGGAAGGTTACAGTAAAACTGAGCACCGCTAACCATCCTTCCCAGTCGTATTCAACCTAGACCCTATGCGCGATTTTCAAACTATTCAAAATACAGCTTACGATCTTATCATCATTGGCGGCGGTATTAATGGAGCTGCCGTTGCGCGTGATGCCGCTCTCAGGGGCGTAAAGACCATCGTTGTAGACAAAGAGGACTTCGGTGCCGGGACTACTAGCTGGTCTACGCGCTTAGTGCATGGGGGTCTACGCTATTTAGAGTACTTTGAATTCCATCTGGTACGAGAATCCTTAAAAGAGCGGGAAGTGTTGCTTAAGGCAGCGCCTCACCTCGTCAACCCGATTCAGATGACCATTCCGATCTACGGCAGTGGTTCTCGCAGCTATTGGGAAATTTGGGCGGGCATGTTTCTCTATGATGTTCTCAGCTTTGACAAAACCCTGCTGAACCATCGGATGCTCTCCGCCAAGAAGATGCGGCAGCTTTTCCGCTCCGTCAACCCAGAAGACCTCAAAGGGGCAGCCCAGTATTATGACGGTCAGGCAGAATATGCTGAGCGCCTGTGCCTAGAAAATATCATGTCGGCCCAGACGGCTGGAGCTACGACGCTAAATTACGTTGCTGTGGCTGAAATCCAGCGGCAGGACGATCGGATTACGGGCTTAGTTTGTGAAGACCGGCTGACGGGCGATCGCTTCACGATCAAAGGCTCTGATAAAGCCGTTGTGATCAATACTTCCGGCCCTTGGGTCGATCAGGTTTTGGCCTGGGTCAGCGCGGCGATCGCCCAGCTCCCATCGGCAAAGACAAAAAGATGGGCGGCACCAAAG
>JAAHIC010000032.1 GCA_010671965.1 Leptolyngbya sp. SIO4C5 | reverse complement strand
CCAAACGTCGGCAGAGCGAGTTGTCCCTGAATTGGGACTGTCCGAATCGGAGTTAGGCGACATGGTTATAGCCTCAAAAATCTCTAACGACGAATTAATTGAGCGAAAGATTAGGCGCTAGGCGAAGACCTCTATCCTTTGGGAGTTTCTTTAGCGCCTCTAAGATCTGGTATAACGCGAGGCATGAGCGACGTGTCATATTAGCCAGCCCTATTCACAAATATGGATATTACAAAAATTTGGGAAGATCTTGCTTGGGAAAGGGGCGGAAAAATTGTTTATCTAATTTTAGACGGCGTTGGCGGACTCCCAGACGCTGAGCGGGGCGGCACTGAGCTACAGGTGGCTGACACCCGTAATTTAGATCAGCTAGCCAAGGAGTCGAGCTGCGGCCTACTGGAAATCGTCGGGCCAGGTATTACCCCCGGCAGCGGGCCAGGGCATCTGTCTCTCTTTGGCTACAACCCGCTGGCCTATCGGATTGGCCGGGGAGTATTGTCGGCTCTGGGCATTGACTTTGACTTGCAGGCGGGCGACGTGGCGGCCCGGGTCAACTTTGCCACGGTGGATGAGGCGGGCAAGGTGAGCGATCGCCGGGCGGGCCGCATTGCCACCGACTTAAATAAAAAGCTCACTCAGAAAATTCGCGATCGCGTCAGCCTTGACTTTGACGGCACTTTTTTCTTTGAAGCCGTCAGCGAACACCGCGCCGTACTGGTCCTGCGGGGTGAAGATTTAGGCGGAAACCTGCGAGATACCGATCCGCAGCAGACGGGCATACCTCCGGCTGAACCAAAGGCTAAAGACGAAGATGCGGTACCCACAGAAAAGCTAGTGCGCTCCTTCCTTGAACAGGTCAAAGAAGTTTTAGCAGATGAAGACCCGGCCAATATGGTCTTATTGCGCGGCTTTGAGCGCTATGAACCGCTGCCGTCTCTGCAGGAGCGCTTTAAGCTCAAAGGACTCTGCATTGCTGACTATCCCATGTATCGTGGCGTCAGTCGCCTGGTCGGCATGGATTTAGTCGATCCGCCCGGCGGCATTGAGGCTCGCTTTAAGGCGCTACAGACTCACTACAGTAAGGACTACGACTTTTTCTTTGTCCATGTGAAAAAGTCTGACAGCCTCGGAGAAGATGCCGATTTTGACAGCAAAGTCTCGCTGATTGAAACGGTAGATCGGCTGCTGCCGCTAATCACGACGCTGGTGCCTGACGTGCTGGTAGTGACGGCAGATCACTCAACGCCAGCCACAATGGGCAAACATAGCTGGCACCCGGTACCGCTGATGATTTACAGTCCCCATGTGCGGGTAGACGGCGTGGCCCACTTTGATGAATACAACTGCCGCCAGGGAATGCTGGGCATTCGTCCGGGGCTGCACCTAATTGGGCTGGCGCTAGCCAACGCGGGACGGCTGCAGAAATTTGGCGCTTAGGCTCAGGAGCGACGAAGGCCGCTTAGCAACGTCCTCGTCAGCGAATTTGAGTCACTTATTCAGCGATTCCCTGCGCTATCAGGCAATCATAGTCAGCCATCTCTCTTACTACTAGATAAGCTTCGATTTCCGCCTGATTGGCGCAGTAATAAGTTAGGGCTGCATAAATCTGTGCCAAGCTGAGAAATCCGTATTCTCTGAGAATATCGGCTGGGCTAAGTCCACCATTCTATCTGGTCAGGAACTACCGCCGAATTTGGTTATATACCCACTCTGGCAGTGAGGTCACAGGTAGGTACTGCTGTGGATTAGCCGATCTGAACCCTAAGCGGATAAACAACTTGCTACCGAATTTAGACCGCCGAATTGTTGTCACCGGCTAAAGGATCCAGCTCAGCTCGTTCGCGATCGCGGGCATGCATCCGCTCGGTAATTTCTAGCGGTTTTTCGTCCACCGCTTCAATGCCCATCGCTTCGCCAATGTCATCGACTACATTTTGGTCAGGCGTTGGCGTGGTGCCGCCTACCGCTTCTTCTCCTACTACTTTGGCCTGATCGGTCATAGCGTCTGGGTCGCCGCCCACCGTCGAGGCCCCAGCAGCGCTGTACTCATGGCTATTGGCAACGGCAGCACCCGCAGCAACGCTGTTATCCTCTGCGCCCACGCGAACAGCTTCCGCCATAGAAGCCGCTTCCGCCTGCTGTTTGGGAGCTGTATTCGGCTGCTCTGGATTGCCTGCCGTTTTGTGTCCTTGCTGTTGTTCTTGGGGTCGCTGGTCTGCCATCTAAGCTCCTTACTTTACTTGGAATATTTGAAATATTTCTGTTGCGAACTCCGCCGCGATTCCGCTTTGCTAGCTATCGCAGAATTGCGCCCAAAAGGCCAAACTGCAACAGAGCAACCTGCGGAGCGATCGCAGCGATCGCAGAGATTAGTTATTCGTCTCGGTCTTCGCGAATAAAACCCGCTCTGGAAGTCTCAGGATCGTTGAGCATCTGCGGGGTGACAGCCGGATTCTCAACGACTTCTTGAGGATGTTGGCCAGTTTCGCTGTTGTAGACCAAGTCTTGAGGATCAACTGTTTTCTCGTCAGCAGCCTGCTGCTTTGCCTGCTCGTCTGCTGCAGATTGGGATTTTGGATGAGTCATATAAATTTTTAAACCGTCAGCAAAATTCGTATTAGCGATCGCCTGCTTATGAAAGCTACTTTGCGATCGCTGTCATTGCCACCCTAGCCAAAAAACAATTCTATGTACTCTAACTAGCTACTGATATTTGCTTTCCTGCCGGGACAAGTTCTCTCTACAGAAGGACGCCAGCGCACCCGCTTTTTTTTATGGTCGAGTCAGATTGCCCGCGCGTTGACAACGCTCTGTGAGGCAACTGTTCTAATTACATTTTGAAGGAATTAAATTCATATGCCAGAGGCTTCCATCTCAAAAACTAACGAGCAAAACGCCACGACCGGCGAAATGGGTCAGGCTTACCTAGCGGCAGGCGACAAGCTCGCGATGCGCCTGTGGCAAGAAGAGGCTCCCAGCGAACCCAAACCTGAAACCCGGCGCGACTATGAAACGGTCGGCTACGTGATTGCAGGTAAGGCCGAGCTGCATTTGGAAGGCAAAGTAACTCAGCTTCAGCCCGGTGATTCCTGGGTCGTACCGCAGCAGGCTTCTCATACCTATCGCATCTTAGAGGCTTTCACTGCCGTTGAGGCTACCAGCCCTCCTGCCCGCGCCCACGAGCGCGATGCAGCTTAAAAACACGGCCAGATCAGCGTCTAAATTTAGCAAGTTTGAGGAGTTTTACCATGCTTATGCAGAACAAAGAAACCGGGATTTTGTTTAAGGTCACCGATACGGAAGCCTTATTTAATCCGGTTGAGAACGAAGTCACTGGTCAGCCTCAAGCCGGACAGGAAGAGCAGCCGCCAGAGAGCGTCAGCAAAACCAAGCTAGTTTTTCCGTCTGGAGAGCAGCTACCCGTTTGCTGGACAGATCCAGACTATCGCCAGTAAGCAGGACTGAAGTATAGCGAGTTGGAAGGGGAGCTTATGGTCCGTGTGGCAATCAACGGCCTGGGACGCATCGGTCGGGCAGCGCTAAAAATTATTGTAGAGCGGCCAGAATTAGAGCTGGTTGCGATCAATGACCTGGTGGATCCCAGCAATCTGGCCTATTTGCTGAAATATGATACCGTCTACGGACGCTATTCCCAGTCGGTGACGGCAGATGAAGGCAGCTTGACGATTGGGGATACCACCTACAAGGTCTTTGGCGAGAAAGATCCGGCTCAGCTCCCCTGGAGCGATCTGGGGATCGAGGTTGTCTTTGAATGCACCGGCGTCTTTCGTAAGCAGGAAGGGCTCGAAAAGCACCTGCAGGCTGGAGCTAAGCGCGTTGTCTTGTCGGCTCCAGCCAAGAGTGAGGGCATCGCCACCGTCGTTTACGGAATTAATCAGCAGAGCGCTGATGAGGCCAAGACGGTTTCCTGTGCGAGCTGCACCACTAACTGCATCGCCCCGGTTGTAGAGGTAATGCAGCGACGGGTCGGCATCAAAAAGGCAATTATGACCACAATTCATGCCTACACTTCCAGTCAGGCGATTGTGGATGCGCCCAGCTCTAAGTATCGGCGGGGACGGGCAGCGGCGGCTAACTTCGTCCCGACCAGCACCGGCGCGGCGATCGCCACTACAGAAGTTCTGCCTGAACTCAAAGGCAAGTTCAACGGCGTTGCGGTGCGCGGCCCGGTGCCCGTTGGCTCTATCTCTGATATGGTTTTTGTCTGCGATCGCCCGGTGCAGGTAGAAGACCTGAATCAGATTTTCCGCGATGAGGCCGAAACGGATCGCTATCGGGGCGTTTTGGGTGTTTCTGAAGATCCAATCGTCTCTGCCGACATCATTCAAGATGACAGAGCTTCCATCGTGGACCTGACCATGACCCAGGTGGTCGATGGCGATTTAGTCAAGATTATGAGCTGGTATGACAATGAGTGGGGCTATGCCAGCCAGATGGTGCGTCAGGGAATCCGACTGGCTCAGCAGCTTTAGCAGCCAGAATCTTGGGCGCACCTCTAGAAAAACAAGCAGTTATTTAGTCAATTCAAGCCTATGGTCGTTGAATCACAATCTCCTATCGTTCTTAGCCGTGAGCAGTCGCCCGACTGGTGGCGCAGCGCGGTAATTTACCAAATTTACCCCCGCAGCTTTATGGACAGCAGCGGCGATGGGGTGGGAGATCTCGGCGGTATTTTAGCGAAGATTGACTACGTGGCGTCTCTAGGGGTTGATGCGGTTTGGATCTCGCCTTTCTTCAAGTCGCCGATGAAAGACTTTGGCTACGACATTTCTGACTACTGCGCTGTCGATCCTATCTTCGGTACGCTGCCAGACTTTCAAAACATCCTGGCGGCAGCGCACGATCGCGGCTTGAAAGTGCTGATTGATCAGGTGTGGAACCATACCTCCGACCAGCATCCCTGGTTTCAGGAAAGCCGCAGCAGCAAAGACAATCCCAAAGCTGACTGGTACGTTTGGGCTGACCCCAAGCCGGACGGTACGCCCCCTACCAACTGGCTGGCCACTTTCGGCGGCAGCGTTTGGACTTGGGAACCTCGCCGCCAGCAGTACTATTTGCACAATTTCCTGGTAGAGCAGCCCGACCTCAACTGGTACAACCCGGAGGTGATTGAGGCAATTAAGCAGGTAGGTCGCTTCTGGCTAGATTTGGGCGTCGATGGTTTCCGCCTGGATGTCGTCAACTTCTTTCTCTACGATCGCCAACTGCGGGACAATCCCCAACGTCCCCCGGATAAGCCGCGACCGGCTGGAGCCTCCCCCAGCGATCCTTTCTTTTCCCAGCTCAATCTCTACAATTTCTGCCAGCCCAATATTGATGACGTGCTGCAGCCAATTCGGCAGTTAATGGAGGAATATCCGGGCACTACCACCTTGGCCGAAATCAGCAGCGCCGAGGACACCATCGCGACCTCTAGCGAATACGTACAGGGCCGCGATCGCCTCCACATGGCCTACAACTCGTCCCTGATGAACGATGAGCCGCTGACCCAGGAACGACTCCACCAGATGATTGCGCGAGTTGAAGCAGCTTTTGCGGACGGCGTGATTTGCTGGACAGCCGGTACCCACGATTTCCCCCGGCTCAAGAGCCGCTGGAGCAAGTTTCATGTCTCTGAGGATATTCAGGAAGAATTTGATCACCTGTTTGTGGCGCTGCTAATTTCCCTTCGCGGTAGCTGCTGTATCTATCAGGGGGACGAGCTGGGGCTGACCCAGGCGGACATTCCCTTTGAGAAAATGCAGGATCCCTTCGGTATTGCCGGCTATCCCTCAATTCTGGGTCGTGATGGTTCCCGCACGCCCATGCCCTGGCACAAAGACCAGCCCCACGGCGGCTTCACCACGGCGGTTGACCCTTGGCTGCCCGTCCCTGCTGAGCATTTGACTCATGCCGTAGATGTCCAAGAGGTCGATCCTAACTCCCTGCTGAACAAATACCGGCAACTGATTCGCTGGCGTAGCCAGCAGCCTGCCCTGCGCCAGGGCCAGCTTACCTTACTAGAAACAGCAGAGCCGGTCTTGGCCTTCGTCCGTCAAAGCGACGCACAAAAACTGCTGTGCGCTTTTAATCTCAGCTTTGAACCTGTAGAACTGAGCTTAGCCCAGCACCCTGACTGTCAGGACAAGCCTGAAACCGGCTTTGACTATCAGCGACAGGGCGATCGCGTAGAATTACCGCCCTACGGCGTTTATTTTGGAGAGCTGCCCTAGCCTGCAGATGACTGCATGGTTCAGCGGCAGGCAAGCCGAAATTCACCGGGCGTATGGCCTGTCCAGCGACGAAAGGCCCGGTTGAAGGCGCTGTTTTCAGAAAACCCTAGCAGAAAAGCAATTTCGCTGGTGGTGAGCTGAGGATCTCGCAAATACTGAAACGCCAGTTCGCGGCGCATTTCATCTAAAAGCTGCTGGAAGGAGGTGTTGGCCTGCTCCAGCTTACGCTGCAGCGTGCGGGGAGAATAGCCTAGCTTCTGGGCGATCGCCTCTAGTCTGGGTTCACGGCCTCGTAGTTCTACCGTCATTAGGTGACGGATTTGATTGAGTACTGTGTCCGACTGGGGGAGCTGGCTCAGCAGCGTTTCGGCATAGCGATCAAGTAAATCGCACAGGCCCGGATTGGCATTGACCAGCGGCGCTTCCAGCCAGTCGGCATCAAATACCAGGCTGTTTTCAGCACAGCTAAACGCCAAGTCGGCCTTAAAAACCCGCTGATAAACCGACAGATCTAGCGGCCTGACCTGCTGCAGCCTAATGCTGATAGGCGACCAGCGATCGCCCAAACTCCGCCGCGCCCACAGCACTAAGTTAGCCAGCGTCCAGCTACCGCTGATGGCAGGCAGCATCAGCGTCGGATTAATTGCCCTGTGGGTGAGACAAGCCGTTTTAGCCTCAACTGTTAGGGCGAACGTGAGGCCCTCATGCAGCAGCCGACTGTAGCGCACGAGCCGATCGAGAGCCTTAGCCAGCGTGGGACTGTGGGTCATGGCATAGCCGGTAACGTTGAAAGCTTCTAGCTCAGTCAGCTCCGCTAACATCGCCCCAATGCAGGGATCTGGAGCAACCTGGGCGATCGCCTGCCACAGGGCTGCTAGCTTGGCATGGGGTAGCCGACTATCTGCATCTGCTAGACCCTCAGCCGTGAGTCCTGCTTTTTTCAGTAAAATCCCTACAGGCAGATCGGCTCGCTCTGCGGCTGCCAAAATTCCGTGCATCAATTTGACTGAAACTAAGTAGCAGGTGTCCACGTAGCGCTCGAAGAGGGGGATAGCTGACATTTTAGGTCAGTCTTATTGACGTTTTGAGTCAACCTGCTGGCCTTTCATTCCTTCTAAGCTAAATAAATAGCTTCAAATAGCTTCAGTTTGGGCCAGGTACCTGCAGTCTCAATCGGCTCAAAGCCTACTTCACCTCAGCTTTGGGGTGATTTTTTTGAATCTAGTTAGCGTTCAGTTTTCTTTACGTTTTCTAATTGAACTCAATGACGTCAGCCACCACCCCACCCGTACAGACCGATTTTCAGCCGCCTGCAGACAGTACGCTCTGGCACACGCTAGAGGCCCAAACCAGTCTTAGGCAGCTTCAAAGCGATCGCCAAGTGGGCCTCACTCAGGCTCAAGCTGAACAGCGGTTGCACCTGTACGGCCTGAATGAGCTAGAGGAAAAAGCCGGACGCAGCGCCTGGGCCATTTTCTACGACCAGTTCACCAACATCATGCTGCTGATGCTGATGGCCGTCGCCATTGTCTCCGCAGTGCTGGACTGGCAGACCCAGCAGTTTCCCAAAGATGCGATCGCTATTTTTGCCATTGTGCTGCTCAACGGTATCTTGGGGTACCTACAGGAGAGCCGGGCGGAGAAAGCGCTAGCGGCTTTGAAACAGATGTCTTCACCCAAGGTGCGGGTGCTGCGGGACGGCAAGATAGCCGATATTTCGGCGCGGGAGCTGGTACCCGGCGACATTATGTTTTTGGAGGCAGGGGTGCAGATTGGCGCTGATGGGCGGCTGTTAGAGGCTGCCAACCTGCAGGTGAGAGAAGCGGCGCTGACGGGAGAAGCGATCGCTATCTTGAAGCAGGCTGAGCTAGTGCTACCGCCAGAGGCCGATTTGGGCGATCGGCTCAATTTAGTGTTTCAAGGCACCGAGGTGATTCAGGGCCGGGGGGAGGTGCTGGTCACCGCTACGGGTATGCAGACCGAGCTAGGCCGCATTGCCAATCTGCTGCAGTCGGTAGAATCTGAACCGACTCCGCTACAGCAGCGCATGACCCAGCTAGGCAATACGCTGGTGAGCGGCTCCCTAGTCCTAGTTGCGTTGGTCGTGATTGGGGGCGGCTTTGCCCTGGGCTGGGATCGTCTAGCCGATTTGCTGGAAGTCTCTCTCAGCATGGCGGTGGCGGTGGTGCCAGAGAGTCTGCCCGCTGTCATCACCGTAACATTAGCCTTGGGAATGCAGCGCATGGTCAAGCGCCACGCCCTGATTCGCAAACTGCCAGCAGTGGAAACCCTGGGGTCTGTGACCACCATCTGCTCGGACAAGACGGGTACCCTCACCCAAAACAAAATGGTGGTGCAGACAGTTCATACTCACTCACAGACCCTCCAGGTTACTGGCGAAGGCTACGCCCCGACCGGTGCGTTTCTACCGCTAGGGGCAGACGCCGCCGCGCCGCTGGCCCCGGATGCTTTTTCCGCCGAGCTGCAGCTTTTGTGCCTCACCAGCTTGATTTGCAATGACGCCGTTCTGCAGAAGGAGTGGGGCGAGTGGGCCATCTTGGGCGATCCGACTGAGGGGGCGTTACTATCGATGGCAGCCAAAGCAGGCTTTTCCAGGGATGAGTGGACACGGAACTTGCCGCGGGTGGCTGAGTTTCCCTTTTCCTCTGAGCGCAAACGCATGAGCGTTGTTTGCCATAACCAGCTTGAGGCTCCCTTAGCGTCGCTGACTGCTGCCTACTTCACGTTTGCCAAGGGATCGCCAGAGCTATTGCTGGGCTGCTGTACTCACTATCAGACAGGAGAAACCGTTACGGCTTTTACCGCTGCAGAGCGCGACTTGATCTTGCAACAGAACGATCGCTTTGCCAGTCAGGGGCTGCGGGTTTTAGGGCTGGCCTACAAACCTTTGGAGGAGGCTGGTAACGCCAGTTCGGAAGCGATCGCCGAGCGGGACCTGATCTGGCTGGGGCTGGTAGGCATTATGGATCCGCCGCGACTGGAGGTGAAACAGGCTGTGGCCGCCTGTCAGAGTGCTGGCATTCGCCCGGTGATGATCACCGGCGATCACCAGCTGACGGCTCAGGCGATCGCCCAGGAACTAGGCATCTTACGAACGGGCGATCGCGTCCTCACCGGACGTGAACTTGATCAGCTTAGCCAAGCAGACCTCAAAGCCCAGATTGATACCGTCAGCGTCTATGCCCGGGTTGCGCCAGAGCACAAGCTGCGGATTGTCAAAGCCTGGCAGCAGCACGGCCAGATTGTGGCGATGACCGGGGATGGCGTCAATGATGCTCCAGCGCTGAAGCAGGCCGACATTGGCATTGCCATGGGGATTACCGGCACCGATGTCAGCAAAGAGGCGGCAGACATGGTGCTGCTAGACGATAACTTTACCTCCATCGTGGCCGCTACTGAAGAGGGCCGGATTGTCTACGACAATATCCGCCGCTTTATCAAATATGTTCTGGGCAGCAACATTGGCGAAGTGCTGACCATTGCCGCTACGCCCCTGCTGGGACTGGCAGGGGTTCCCCTCACCCCCCTGCAAATCCTCTGGATGAACTTAGTGACAGACGGTCTGCCTGCTCTTGCCCTGGCAATGGAAAAAGCTGAACCCGATGTGATGCGCCGCCCCCCCTATCCGCCCCGCGAAAATATCTTTGCCCGGGGGCTGGGGCTGTACATGATTCGGGTCGGCCTGATTCTGGCTATCTTGACGATCGCGCTGATGGTCTGGAGCTATGCCCATACCCACACACCCGGCTATGGCCGCGACCCCGATACCTGGAAAACCATGGTCTTCACCACCCTCTGCCTGGCCCAGATGGGACATGCCTTGGCAATTCGCTCTCAAACCCGGCTCACGATTGAGATGAATCCTTTTTCCAATACTTTTCTGCTGGGGGCGATCGCCCTCACCACCGTCCTGCAGCTCCTGCTAATTTATGTCCCGGCTCTGCGCGACTTTTTCAACACCTACTGGCTTAGCCCCACAGAGCTACTAATCTGTGTGGGGGTCAGCGTATTGATGTTTGTCTGGCTGGAAGCTGAAAAGCTCGTGATTCGCCTGCGGTTTCGTCAAAATAAGCATATCTCCTCTTAGAGAATAAGCTGATGGAACAGTTTCCGAGCTGGATTGCTGCTAACCCGATTGCCTCGTTCACGCTGCTGCTGCTCGCCAGCCTGACCGTGCCGCCTCTGTTCGAGCGACTGCGCTTGCCAGGGCTAGTGGGGCTGCTGATTGCCGGGGTGATTCTCGGTCCCTATGGGTTGCGACTTTTAGATCCGCAAACGGAGACGGTAAAGCTGCTCTCCGACATTGGCAAAATCTATCTGATGTTTGTCGCCGGACTAGAAATTGACATGCAGGCGTTTCGCAAAACCCGCGATCGCTCTCTCAGCTTCGGCTTTGCTACGTTTATTGTGCCGCTGATCTTTGGCACCCTCACGGGCAGACTTTTTGGCTTTGGCTGGAACGCTTCGATTTTGATTGGCTCGCTGCTGGCTTCCCATACGCTGCTAGCCTACCCGCTGATTCAGCGGCTGGGCGTCGTCCGCAACGAGGCCGTCACCGTCACCGTGGGCGCCACAATTTTCACCGACATCAGCGCCCTGATGGTGCTGGCCATCTGCGTTTCTATCCATCAGGGAGAATTTTCCTGGTATAGCCTGCCGCTGCAGCTCGGTCTGTTGGCGGCCTATGCCACTACAGTGCTCTGGGGATTAGACCGCTTAGGCCGCGCCTATTTTCGCCGTACGGGCAACGATGAAGGCAACCAGTTTCTGTTCATCCTGCTGGCTCTCTTTTTAGCGTCTGTCGGTGCCCAACTGATTCGCACAGAAAATATTGTCGGGGCTTTTTTGGCAGGGCTGGCGGTTAATGACGTTTTAGGCCGGGGCGCAGTCAAGGAAAAAATCGAGTTTGTTGGCGGTGTCCTGTTTATTCCCTTTTTCTTCGTGGCGATGGGGCTGCTGATTGACATCCCGGTGTTCACGCAAACGCTGCTGAGCGAGCTACTGCTGGTCGCCGCTGTTGTCGCCAGCCTCATTGGCAGCAAGTTTTTAGCCGCCCTGTCTGTCAAAAGGCTTTATCGCTATACCTGGAGTGAAACCCTGACTATGTGGTCGCTGTCCCTACCCCAGGTAGCGGCAACTTTAGCGGCAGCACTGGTGGGGCTAGAGGTGGGGCTGCTGAGCGAAGCCCTGTTTAACAGCATCATCGTGCTGATGCTAGTGACTTCAATCCTAGGACCAGTTCTCACCCAGCGCTTTGCCAGTCAGCTGCCGTTCTCGGAAGCTGACGCGGCGGCGGCAGCGTCACCGCCTGCTGAGGATCCCACCAGCGATCGCTCAATTCTTGTCTCTGTCTATAACCCGATTACAGAGCCTTATCTGATTGAGATGGCGGCTTTGCTAGCCCAAGAGCGAGAAAAAATTGTTCCCTTAGCGATCGCCCAAGCCTCTACCCACCTCAACGAAGTTCAGCTCAGCGAAACCATCTGGCGCAGCCGCAAGCTGCTGAAGCAGGCGGCAGAAATTAGCCACAGTTTAGGCTTAGAAACCAGGCCGCTGCTGCGGATTGACAGCGATGTGGCGCTGGGCATTTGCCATGCTGCCAGAGAAGAAGACGCCCGGCTCATTCTTATGGGCTATGGCGACATGACGACGCTGCAGGCCCGCCTGCTGGGCAATGTGATCGATCAGGTGTTTAGAATTAGCCACTGTCCCGTAGCCGTCATGCAGCTCCGAGATTCTCCCCGCGCCCTCAAGCGTATCTTAGTCGCGATTAAAGACCTGCTAGCCCCTAGCCTACAGCTTGTCTGCCTGGCCCAGCAGCTGGCCCATGCCAATCAAGGAACGGTGACTGTCCTGCACATTTGCCCGCCAACCACCTCTCAGGCTAAGCGTCACGAATTCAAGCGGCAGCTAGTGGATACTCAGTCGCTACTGCCTACCAGCAGACTGAAGGTGGTATCTCACACCGACACAACTGCCACTATTTTGCGGGTATCTCAGCCCTTTGACATTGTTATGCTGACGGACTCTCGAACTCACGTCCTAGCCGGACTCACGCCGGATGACCTCACCCTGTCGCTGATGCAAAAGCTAACCTGCTCGACAGTCCTGTTTTCGGCCAACACAGCCTAGTGGACTAACCCAGCTAAATCCAAAATGCTAGCGCCGCAGCCGCCTGCACGGCAAAATTCAAACCCAACAGAAACGCCGCTGCAAAAACTTTCTCACATGCCAACGTCTCTACTTACAGCTTGTATCGCTGGAGGAACCCGGTCATGAAATCTGTACGGCAGTTTTTTCTAAGTCCCTGGCCCCTGTTTATTGTCATGGCCCTGAGCAGCTTGACAGTGCTGTCAGGCAGCCTGTTTTGGGCTAGTCAAATGTCTGAAAAGCCGACGCCCGCTCCCTTAGCTGCTCCCAAAAGCGCGACTGACCCGCAGTATTAATCAGGATCCAGTAAGCTCTCCATGCACCTGCGTTTCTCCAAAGACCTAAAAGCGCTGCTCGAAAAGCTGGCAGCGCAGCCCTTGACAATAGCCGATATTCTCAAAGAAACCTCCGAACGAGGCTTCTGTCTGGTCATTGGTCTGCTGGTGATGCCGTTTTTGTTTCCCATGCCACCGGGATTCACGACGATTTTAGGTTCAGCCTGTCTGCTGTTAGCGGCGCAGATGGCCATTGGCCGCAAAGTTCCCTGGCTACCTCAGCGAGTTGCACGCTTTCAGTTTCCCCAGCCGTTTGTAGCTCAGCTTTTAGTGAATCTGGAGAAGCTCACCAAGATTTTGGAAAAAGTGGCTAAACCTCGCTGGTTGAGCATCGCGGAAAGCAGACACGTCTGGCAGCTCAACGGTATCTGTATTACCTGGCTGACCCTGCTGCTGATGGCTCCTGTGCCGTTTACCAATCCGGTGCCGACGGCGGGTATTTTGCTGCTGTCAATTGCCACCCTGGAAGCCGACGGATTGCTGATGTTTGTTGGCTATGGGCTGGTCGGTTTGAATACGGCGCTGTTTGGCTCGGTGGCCTATTTTCTGTGGCGATCGCCCGAAATGCTGCAAAATCTCTTTAACTAAGAGGCAGCTTAAATCGGCTCAATCAGGATGGGGGAGGCTAGATGCTGCTGCGGCGCTGCGGCATTTTCGATCGTGACGGCCACAGCCACAACCTGACTGCGATCGCGGAAAATGCTTGGTACCGTAATGGTTTTAGCCAGTTCCCCTGTTTCATCAACGGTAAAGGTGTCGGTCAAAATTGCGTTCTTCTCGTCAGCCGTGACGACGGCATCCGGTGCTACTACCGTCCAGAGAGCATAGACCTGATCGGCCGGCAGTGGCGGCAGGTTTTCTACGCTCAGGCTGCCTTCTAAGCTGTCTGGATCAATCGTGAGGCTGACGGAGCCAGAGACAGTCGCCGTTTCGGTCGGTTCTAGGTCAAAGGTGAGAGCGGTGGCGGGTAGCTCTTCTCTGCTAGCAGTCTGGAGCGATCGCCAGAGGGTATAGTTGCTGATGCCGAGGGCGACAATTAAGGCCGCCGCGATCGCCCCCCAGGCTTTTTGCCAACTGCTAAAAGAAATGACGCTGGCGGACTTTTGGGGCACGCTAGCCGTCTGTGCCAGCTCATAAGCGCTCAAAATAGAGGCTTTCAGGTACGCGGGGGGCGGTGTTTCATTAATATAAGCCATCTCTAAAATTCGCTGCATCTGCTCAACTTCCCGCATCAGGTCCGGATTGCCCGCTAGCATTTGTTCAAAGGTGGCTGCTTCCTTCGGGCTGAGATCGCCCAGGACATAGCCTGCAATCAAAAGCTGTTGATGTTCTGAAGATACAGACCCGGTCATTCTGAATTTAATCCAAATTATCTTGTAGCAGTTGTCGCAATTTGAGCAGTCCCCGTCGCGCCCTAGCTTTGATCGTACCCAAGGGAGTTTGAAGCTGCTCAGCAATAGTGGCCTGAGTCAGTCCCTCGTAATAGGACATGTGCAGCACCTGTCGCTGATTTTCCGAAAGACCTGCCAGCGCTGCTCTAATTTCCTGAGATTGCTCCTCCTGCTCCATTTCTTCGACAGGAGGATTAGCAGACATCAGCCCGTAGTCAGCCTGCTGGCGCTTCAGGGCGGTTTGCCCGGTTCGCCGCGATCGCAGCCGATCAATAGCTCGCGACCGGGTCAGGATAGCCAAATAGGTTCTGAGCGAACCACGCTGAGGATTGTAGGCATCGGTTTGCGCCAGTTTAATAAAAATATCCTGGGTCAAATCCTCGGCCTCCTGGGTTGTCAGCACTTTTGACGCTATGCCATAGACCAGACCAGCATGGCGGTCATAAATTTGACCTAAAGCCTCTGTTTGCCCAGATTTGAGGGCTAGCCAAAGTTCTTTATCAGTAGCAGCGTCGTCTCCAGCAAGGTTAGACCGCTCAGAATCCATAAATATGAGGACACCCGGACACTGTCTTCTGAAC
>JAAHIC010000319.1 GCA_010671965.1 Leptolyngbya sp. SIO4C5 | reverse complement strand
GGGGGTTAGCGCTTTAAAGCTTGATGCGTTGGCTCCTTGTGATCAATCATCTGCGCATCAAGGCTCTAGCTAATCAGCTAGAGCTTTCTTTCATCAGCGCGATCGCTGTGATCTGCATCAGGCTTAAGCGCGACTACCAGCAGGTTCGTGACAGGCAGAGATCACACCCGCTTTGCGATCGCGTCACACCAGGATTAGAACAGTAATTCCATAATGGAGCTATACAAGGAGCTTTTCTGTTTCAACGCGAGGATAAATTAAGACATCTCTTCTCCACATACAAGCCCTCAGCCAGTCTGGGGGCTTTTTTTGTCGGTCAAACAGTTCGCTAAGCCCGCAGCGTTTGAGATCCCCGGTAAATTCGCTCTGATTGACTGCGCGATAAGCGGGAGAATCCTGGCAGATGATTTTGGGCAACGCTGCCGCCGCCGACCACTGGTTTTTGAGTGATAGAGCTGAAAGGAGGTACATAGGCGTGTTCTTCGGCGTCGTAGGCCAGAACCTCACCATTCTCGATATTGTAAATCCAAGCGTGAATTGATAAGTCGCCGCGATGCAGCTTGGAACGAATGACCGGATAAGTCCGCAGATTGTCGATCTGCGTCAGGACATTCTCACCCACCAACATGTCCAATCTTTCCGCTTTCTCTAGATGGCTGTAGTTTTCATTCACTAGCCGCCGCGTCGCTTCAGTATGCTTCAGCCAGTTATAAACTAACGGCATTTCTTCTTCCAGTTTGCCTAGCTGCAGCAAGCCCTTCATGGCGCCGCAGTTGGTATGGCCGCAGACAATAATCTGCTTGATATCTAGGGCATGAATCGCATACTCAATGGTGGCACCTTCGCCACCGTTGGTCGATTCATAGGGCGGAACAATATTGCCTGCATTGCGAATAACAAAAATTTCGCCAATTTCTGCTTGCGTAATCAGCGCGGGATCAACCCGTGAGTCAGAACAAGCAATAAACAGGACTCTAGGATGCTGCCCCTGAGCCAGTTCTTGCAGCATGGCCTGATGGCTAGGAACATAAGTACTTTGAAACTGTCGTAGACCGCTAATTAGCTTTTTCATCAGGTGCTATCCTCTTCAACTCGGTTAGGCGCAAGTGAGCCATGTCGCTTCTCCTGTAATCGTTATCTCATATAATTCAGCCGATAGGCCCAAAGCGTTGCTTATCGGTACGATTGTGACAGCTTCTTAACGGGCGATCGCATCCTAAACGCGATCGCCTATTGAGACACAACTCGCGCTAAAATTTATAGTACAAAATTACTGGCAAACGTAATGGTGCAATATACGCTGGCCCAGACACCGGACGTTTTAATTGATATTCCTGGCAGAGATTCTAAAAAGAATCGAGAAAAAGCTATGGATCAGCTCATAGAGCTGATGGATGATGGTAAACTCCCCACAGCTTTAGCCGACGGCTTCGGCCCACAGCAGTTTATTGAAGTGAAAGAACCCAATCCTACGCCCCAGCTCGAACAAGACGAGAACGCCGTTGTTGAAGCGGTGCAAGTTCTCAGCAATCTGGCCAATTTGAAGGTCAAGGTGCAAGATGCCCGCTCGGATGCTCTCAAGGTGCGCGAGCTGATTGATCTTCTGTTCACTGACGAAGTCCTTACCGAATCACAGCTCAGCGAGCTGAAAGACGGTTTCAAAACTTTGAAAACCTTTGCTCAAAACAATCTAAAGTATCACGATGCGCGATCGCAGGCCGAAGACGCACGGCAAGTGTTAGACAATGCCCTCAAGCCTTAGCCCCACTACAGCCCTGGGAGCTAACGTTTTGGAGTCGCTATGCCTCGATAAAAATAGCTGGCAATTTTGGGAAAGCCTGGCTGATAAAAGGTTTCTAGCTGCTGTAGATCAAAGCGTTGTTCAACTAGCTCTCGTATTTGTCGGTTGAGATGGCAGCCATCGGCAATTACCTGCTGCACCGGCGTCAGGCGATTCTGCCAGGTTTGTATATTTGGTTCAGGACTGAGGCCATGCTCAATGAAGAAAAAGCGACCCGCTGGCTTCAGCACGCGGGCGATTTCAGCGAGCGCCTGCTCAACCTGAGGAATGCTGCACAAGGTCCACGTACTCACAACGCTATCAAAGGCCGCGTCCGCCATCGGCAGCGATTCCCCACTGATGAGCTGGCTGTTAACTTCAACATCTGAAGACTGAATGCGTTTCTGCGCGATCGCATTAACCCCAGGGTTGGGATCAACAACAGTAAGTTGCTCAACTGTGTCAGGGTAGTAGGCCAAATTCAGCCCGGTACCGAAGCCGATTTCTAGGACCTTACCAGTCACATCCCTGAGCAACTCCCGGCGGTGAGCCGCAAACACCTCACCAGACATACTCCAGTCCAACAAACGCGGAAAGATAACACGAGAATAGAAGCCCATAGCTAGGATTTTGCCCCCTTTAAGGCAATACTAGATCGATTTTGCTCCCTTCGGCTTCGCTCAGGGAGCAGCCAAAGTTGTCGCCATAAAAAAAGCCCTGCCTGAAGCAGGGCTTTATTCAGCTTACGCAGCTAAGTAGTGATCAAGTTTCTAGAACTTGAAGAGGGCGCGGATAGCACCAAAGACAGCTTCGTCATCATCACCAGCGGCCAAACCTTGCAGGTCACCGTCTAGATAGATAACGGAAGGCGTAATCGTTAGGTACTCACTGATAGGAATACCGTAGTAAGCCTCGGCGTAGAACGGATCTTCGTTATCAAAGCCGCTGATCAGGGTAGGACCGCCGACATCTGCATCAGGTAGAACGCCAGCGTAAATACCTAGCTCGTCACCTTCGGCGAAGAGGTCAGGTAGAGAGATACCCCCCATGTAGGAGATATCATCGTTGTTGTTGTCATCTTCGTGATAGGCAAAATAACCGCCTAGAACAAAGCGACCGAAGTCTAGACCGAGCAGACCACCGTAGGTATCGGTATAGTTTTCGTTACCGTCGCCGCTGCCGTGCATGTAAACCAAGGCAGCGCTGAGGAATTCCTCGCCTAGGTAGCTGAGCTGACCGATGTAGCTCTGGTTGTTGGCACCAAAGATACCAATCTCAGGGTTAGAACCTTGAGCATCGTCAAAGGAGTAACCAGCATCAAAGACGATGCTGTTGGTGAGCGCAACGCTTACACCTAGACCAGCCGAACCGCCCATGTCGAAATCGTAAAGGACGGGGCCACCCATGTCAGCAACGCTAGCACCATCAAAAGGCACGATGGTGGAGGTGACAAAATCGTCGGTCTTGATGCCGTTAGCTGCAACGATTACGTCGATGCGATTGCCAACGGGGAACAGATAGTAGAAGTCATCGACGTTGAAGTCGTTGTCATCATTAGCCGCCGCGTCTTCAAAGCCGGTAAAGCCAAGAGTTTGACCCAAACCATCGGAGCCAGTACCCGTTTGAAAGCGAATCCGCAAGCGGTCTTCGCCGGTGAAGCTGGTGTCAAAGTTCAAGCGAGCACGGGCGTTGAAGAGGGTTGAATCATCTAGGTCATTACCGCCAATCTCACCAGTTTCAAAGGGAGTAGCTACGTTAGCAGCCACTTCACCGCGTAGCTTGGTGGTGGTGGAGAACTGGTTAGCTTCTAGCTCAGCTACGTCAGCTTCCAGTGCATCTACCCGACCGCGCAAAGTCGCCAGTTCAGCCTGGAACTGCTCCTGCAGGCGACGAATGGTAGCCAGATCGTTGGTGTCAACATCGCCGCCGCCAATCAGCTGCACGATGGTGTCCAAACAAGCATTCAAACCAGCGGCAAACTCATAACGAGTCATCGCCCGGTTACCCTGGAAGGTTTGGTTGGGATAACCTTCAATACAGCGATACTCTTCGACCAAGCGCTGCAGCGCTGTGTAGGCCCAGTCAGTCGGGCGCACATCAGAAAGCTCAGAAACGCTGGTGACCTGCGCCAGTTGCACAGACTCGTTGGAGTAGCCAGAAACCTGATCCAATACAGAGGCTTCAGCCGTTTCAGCAGCCATGCCAGCACCAGACATTACGAGTGCTGCGCCCACTGCTGCGGGGCTAGCCAATAAAGACTTCCACAGTAGATTAGACATTTTTACCTTTTTTCCTCACACCTGAATAAGGGGCAAATTGGTGCCCTAAAGACAATACAGTCAGAAGGACTGAAACTTAATCCCTATCCTGCAATTAGCTATTTCCTTTGAGCTATGACTCAAGGCATAACTAACTGCCCTCTAGCTGATAGTAGCAGATCTAAATTTAGGCCGCTAGATGCTCAGCTAGAAATATTGGACGATGCTGGCAAGCGCAAGTTCCTTAATTTGCCTGTAGCTATGAATAACAGCCGCTATCAGTCAAACAAGACAGCCATTTAGAACCAAAAGACTGCTCGGAGCGACCCAAACAGTCCGGCCGTCATTTCTGAGTTAGCAGTATTCGTAACCCCATCCCCATCTAGAATTGGCATTCGGCATGAACGGCCTTGTATAGGCCAACTCAGCCCGCGCTGAACGGCCACTAATCACCTAGCTGAGTTGCGAAATTGTATTTGCCATTTCAAAGTCATTTTCGGTCAGACCGCCAGCGTCGTGGCTGGTTAGCGTGATGGTGACTTTATTGTAAGAAATCGCTAAATCGGGGTGATGCCCGGCTGACTCAGCTGGTTCAACTAGCTTGTTGACAAAATCGACGGCTTCGACAAAACCATCAAAAGTTTTAACCGTCTGGATTGTCTTGCCCTCAACGCTCCAGTCTTTAAGCTGAGCCGCTTTCTCTTGAGCCTGAGCTTCAGTTAATACAGTTGCCATGATGCTTTTTTGCAGTTGTGCAAACAATTTACATAGACATCCTAAAAGGATTTACAAAAACTGTAGATATGGCGGGACGGCTGGCGGGGACTAGACAATGTAAGCTTTCGCAACAATATATGTCTCTCCTTGAACTTCAGCCCGCACGGCCTATGGCTGCCTGTAAACTTCATCTACGCTAGAAACAGCGACCTCAGCCTACAATCCCTATGCCACTGACCATTTTAGTTGTTGACGATGAAGAGGGGACTCGTCTCTCAATCGGGGAATTTTTGCGACTTTCGGGCTATTCAGTGATTGCGGCAAGCAACGGACGTGAGGCGCTGAAGCTGGTAGAAAAACAGCAGCCTCATCTGATCATTACTGATATTGCGATGCCGCAGCTAGATGGCTACGAGCTGATTCAGCAGCTACGACAGTATCCCTCTTTTCGCCTGCTGCCCGTTGTCTTTTTGACTGCTCGCAATCAAACCCAGGATCGGGTGCGTGGCTATCAGCTAGGCTGTGATGCCTATTTGCCTAAACCTTTTGAGCTAGAAGAATTGGTGGCTGTGGTGCGTAATCTGCTAGAGCGCACCCAAATCATGCAGAATTCTTGGCTGCAGCAGCTACAGGTTTCCGCCGCGTCCCCGCAGCTCACCCACGCGGCTGCGGTTTCAGATATACCGACGGCTTCGCTGCCTGAGTTTACGCCTAGAGAACAAGATGTTTTAGTGCTGCTGGCCGGAGGACTGTCCAATGCTCAAATTGGCGATCGCCTTTATCTCAGCCCTCGCACGGTCGAGAAGTATGTCAGCAGCCTGCTGCGCAAGACCGAAACCAGCAACCGAGCCGAACTGGTGCGATTTGCCCTAGACCACCGCCTGATTACCTGACGAGCCATTAAATCGCCGCTAAAGTTAAAGGCGACAGGGCTTACCGACAAGCAGGCAGCAGTATGGGCATTGAGATTGAGCGCAAATTTTTAGTCAAAGGCGATCGCTGGCGATCGCTGGGCACGGGTGAATTTTACCGCCAAGGTTACCTAGCCACGGCTCAAGCGGGAGCGACTGTGCGAGGGC
>JAAHIC010000318.1 GCA_010671965.1 Leptolyngbya sp. SIO4C5 | reverse complement strand
TCTAGCCGCTCCCGCTTGCGCAAGGCGACGGTCAGCTCACTATTTTCAATGGCGACGGCAGTTTGGTCGGCTACCAGGCGGACTAGCTTTTGGCGCGTATCGGTCCAGGCATAATCTGGGTCACGGCTGAAGACGTAAAGCCGTCCGCGCTCAACGTTTTTGACAATAATGGGGGTGCCAAAGATTTGCAGGTCGGCATCAAGGTAGCGATGTACCTGTCGATCAAGGGCAGACATAATATTGCGCGCCACGGTCAGGGTGCCATCGGCAACGGCGGCAAAGGAAGCCGTTACCTGACGAGTTGCAGCTTCTAAGGCCCGCCGCACATCTTGACAGTGCTTACTGCCCTGGCAGTAGAGGTGCTCTAGGCGCAGCTGTCCGTTGGGCTGAAATAGAACTAGGGCGCCACCGGAAGCATCCGTCACCCGACTGGCAATCAGCGGAATAAGTTCTAAAAACTGATTGAGATTGTTGAGACTTCTTAGAGCAAAGCCTAGAGAACTGAGTAAGTCCTGAATCTTATACTGTTCGCGCTGCAGACGACCCACCAGCTCCTTCAGCGCAAACACGGGAGTCGCCTCAGGTAGAGGGCTACTACCCGGCTGCTCAAAAGGCGAAGAGGATCTCGGTGGCATAGGAACAGCGGTCATGCGGCTTAGATGCAGATCTTACTTAACTTTTTTCAGGGTGGATCTCCTTCAGCCCCATAAACTGTAAATTTGCGTGACAGTTCATCAGGCTATCAGTGCCAGCAGCGAGTCAAAGCTGCACAGATATGCGATTTGAGTCAACAGCATAACACTCACATTGAAGCTTGAGAACTCTAATTAGTTAAGAAAACCAGTTTTTTTCTTTGTCAAGTCTTGACTTGTTCCTGAGAGACAGCTAAAGGACATTTAGACTGAGCTGCTGGCAAAAGTTTAAAGCGGCTGAGATATCACTGGTTTGGCGGGAATAGGCGATCGCGGGACGATTGATCACGATTAGCTGTACCCCTAGCTGCTGGGCCACCTGCCGCTTGATCTGTTCCCCCCCCGCTGCGCCAGACGCTTTAGTGACGACCTGAGAAATCTGCCACTGCTGCCAAAGGGCAGCTTCGAGCTGCGCGGAGACGGGTGGACGTAGGGCAATTAGACGATCCGGCGTGAACCCAGCGGCGATCGCCGCCTCTAACGCCTTCATCGAGGGCAGCAACCGCGCAAACAGGGTAGCGCGGCACTGCCAGGGCTGAAAATGATGGAGCCAGCGATAGCCCAGGGTCAGCAAAACTCGCTGCTGGCTCAGCAAGTCGCTGGCCAATAGGGTTTCTAGACTGTCTATCGAGTGAGTCAGGGGATCGGCTTCAAGCTGGGGCCGTTCATAGCGCAGATAGGGAATGTTTTGAGCCGTCGCCGCCGCGATCGCCAGCTGAGACACGTCCACTGCAAACGGATGGGAGGCATCTAAAATGGCGGTCACCTGAGCCTGCTGCAAGAAAAAATCAATGGTGTCAGCAGTTAGCTGGCCGACCCGAACCTGCAGCGTGGGCACATCGGGATAAGCCTGTTGCGCCGTTGCGGTGGCGACAGTGACGATACAGGGAATTTTTTGGGCCGCGATCGCTCTGGCGAGCTGCAGCCCCTCCCGCGTGCCCCCAATCAGCCAGAGCCGCCTAAAATTAGGGGCGATCGCATCGGGCAGCCGCGGTTCTACCACCGCACCTTATATAGATGAAAAAGATCGCCCGGCTGCTGCTTTACCAGCTTAGCCTGACTTTGCTGAATCAGCCGCTGCCAGGCCGTTAGCGGCTCTAGAAACACTTCAGCCCCCAGATAGGTTTCTAAAATAGCCCAGTTTTCAGCGTCAGGCTGCTCTGGATCTAATACGTCAAAAACAAAAAAACCACCCGGCTTCAGCACCGTCCGCACCGCCGCCAGCACAGACTGCCAGTACTCCAGAGAGTAATAGCAGCTAAATCCCGTAGCAATGGCCAAATCAAACGGCTGGTCTTCGTAGTCCAATCGGTGGGCCGAGGCCAAACGCACCCCCTTGAATAACTTTGAATTAAGCTGTGGCCCCCGCGCATTGAGCTGCTCTACGGCCACCGAGCTGATATCTTGCCCGTAAAAAAGAGCCTGCCAGTCTCGCCAGGGATAGATTAAGAAGCTAACGCCGCAGCCCAAATCTAAACATTGCTGTTGTTTCTTGGGCTGAGCCAACTGCCAAAACGGAGACGATAACCGCTCGCTCAGCTTACCGCTGGCCCAATCCTGAAAAATAGGCATCCCCTCGACCTCCGGCGGCAGGTCAAACGCTTCACCCCGATATTGCCGATTGAAGCGCTTAGCAACGGTGGCAAAGTGAGTTTCTTGAGCAGAGTTTCCCGACATAAATCACGACTTCCTATATAGACCATCTGTCTCTAGATAGTCGCTATCAGTACCGCCAATCATACTTACTTAATACAGACCTAGATACGGAGACGCAGCAAGTCACCTTGCCTAGCTGAGGATTGCAGTCATAGGATACTAGAATGCATACCGTTTGCCTATCGACCCTTCAAAGCTTTAGAAAAGTTTTGGCGATAGCTCTTATTGGCAATCAGAAAAACGGGCCACAACAGCGTTAGCTGTAGTCGCCCCTGGCTGAAATTAGTACGGTGAAACCCGCGCCAGAATCGCCAGGCTCCATAACCATAACCTGCTATCAGAAGAAGAATAATCAAAGAGTTCATGGTTACTTTGACTCCAGTTGACGGATTAAATCAGCCTATACAATGTCAGCAAGCTTCAAACTAAGCTTAGTCTCATTAGGCCAGCTAGGGCTGAGAGTACACAAGCCTTCTTTGTAGATTAGCAAAATCGTTTTCACAATGGGTGCTACGGGCAGGAGTTGAAAAATGGTCGCATAAGTGTTGGACAATAGGCTAGGAGCAAGCAAATCATCGAGAGACTTGACAGACCCAATTCGTGAGTAAAACGATGGCAGCGGTTCTCAGGTTTCTCAGACAGTAATTTTAAGTTCATTGATAAGCAGTCAAGGAGGATGTATGCGCGCAGTGCTGATGGCCGGAGGATCAGGAACTCGATTGAGACCACTCACCTGTGATCTCCCCAAGCCGATGGTTCCAATTCTCAATCGCCCAATCTCAGAGCACATTATCAACTTGCTCAAGCGCCACGGCATCACCGAGGTTATTGCTACCCTGCACTACCTGCCTGACGTTATGCGAGATTACTTTCAAGATGGCAAAGACTTTGGCGTGCAGGTGACCTATGCGGTCGAAGAAGATCAGCCGCTAGGAACAGCGGGCTGTGTAAAAAATATTTCTGAGCTGCTTGATGACACGTTCTTGGTCATCAGCGGCGACAGCATTGCGGACTTTGATTTACAAGAAGCTGTCCGATTTCACAAAGAGAGAGGCTCTAAGGCGACGCTAATTCTAACTCGCGTCCCCAATCCAATTGAGTTTGGCGTGGTGATCACCGACGAAAACAACCGCATCCAGCGCTTTCTGGAAAAGCCTTCAACTAGCGAAATTTTCTCCGATACCGTTAATACGGGGACTTATATTCTAGAGCCTGAAGTCTTAGACTACTTGCCGGCTAACCAGGAATCAGATTTCTCCAAGGAGCTGTTCCCGCTGCTGCTAGAAAAAGACGAGCCGATGTATGGCTATGTAGCCGACAGCTACTGGTGTGATGTCGGCCACTTGGATGCTTATCGAGAAGCGCAGTACGACGCGCTGCAGCAGCAGGTCAAAGTTGACTTTGCCTATGAGGAACAGTCCCCAGGGCTTTGGGTAGGACAAAACACCCATATTGACAGCTCAGTCAAGATTCAGGCTCCTGTGCTGATTGGCAGCAACTGCCGCATTGGCCCCCGCGTGACTATTGAAGCGGGTACTGTAATTGGCGACAACGTCACCATTGGCAGCGATGCCGATCTAAAGCGGCCTATTATTTGGAACGGTGCCATCATTGGCGATGAAGCCCACCTGCGAGCCTGCGTGATTTCTCGTGGAGCTAGGGTCGATCGCCGCGCTCATGTCCTAGAAGGGGCTGTGGTGGGCGCGCTCTCCACTGTGGGAGAAGAGGCTCAAATCAGCCCTGGTGTTCGAGTCTGGCCCAGCAAGCAGATTGAGTCAGGCGCTTCGCTCAATATCAACCTGATTTGGGGCAATACCGCCCAGCGCAATCTGTTTGGTCAGCGCGGCGTGGCTGGACTGGCTAATGTAGATATCACACCGGAGTTTGCGGTTAAGCTGGGGGCGGCTTACGGCTCTACCCTGAAAGCTGGCTCTCACGTTACTGTTTCCCGCGATCAGCGCAGTATTTCTCGCATGGTGTCCCGTTCAATGATTGCGGGCCTGATGGGCGTAGGTGTTAACGTTCAGAACCTGGAGGCGACAGCCATTCCGGTGGCGAGAACGGTGCTGCCGACGCTGGGCGTGGCGGGAGGAATTCATATTCGCCTGCATCCCGATCGTCCGGATCAAATTCTGATTGAATTCTTTGGCGATAAGGGAATTGATATTCCTAAGGGCAAAGAAAAGAAAATTGAAGGAGCCTACTTCAAAGAAGATTTGCGCCGGGCGCAAATTCACGAGATTGGGCATGTGGCTTACCCCAGCCGCGTAGTAGACATTTATGCTACGGCCTTTGAGCAGCGCCTCAACGTCGAGGCGATTCGCAACAGCAAGTCCAAGGTGGTTATTGACTATGTCTATGCGGTTTCAGGGGCGGTGCTGCCTCAGCTTCTAGCGAAGTTTGGCTGTGATGCGGTAGTCGTCAATGCTAGCCTGCGGCAGGCGGCTCCGGCGGCGGCTGAAAAAGAAGTGCTGCTAGGTCAGCTCGGTCACGTGGTTGAAGCGCTACAGGCCAACTTTGGCGTGCAGGTTTCAGCCAATGGCGAGCAGATGATTCTGGTAGATGAGGTGGGTACGCCTATCCGGGGTGAAGTGCTGACGGCGCTGATGACCCATATGATTTTGACGGCACACCCGCGCGGTACTATTGTGGTGCCAGTGCAGGCGTCAGGCGCGGTTGAGCAAATTGCTCGCCGCCATGATGGCCGGGTAATTCGGACCAAAGCCAATCCGACAGCCCTAATGGAAGCCTGCCAGTCGAATGACAATGTGGTGCTAGGGGGCAGCGGCGATATGGGCTTTATCTTCCCGCAGCTCCATCCCGGCTTTGACGCCATGTTCTGTATTGCTAAGCTAATTGAAATGCTTACCATTCAGGAGCGATCGCTCGGACAGATCTGGAGCGAGCTACCGCGTATCTCTCATCGCTCTCAGACAGTCCGCTGTCCCTGGACGGTGAAAGGCGCGCTGATGCGGCACCTGGTAGAAACCCATTCTTCTGAAGATCTAGAGCTGATTGATGGCGTTAAGATCTTAGATAGGGAGCGTGATAGCTGGGTGTTGATCCTGCCGGACGCAGGTGAACCTTTAGTTCATGTCTTCTCTAATAGCGAAGATCGTGAATGGATGGATGAAAAGCTGCGAGAATATCGGGCTTATGTCCAAGACTTTATCGAAAAAGAGCAGGGCTTTGAGGAAGTGAAGCGATGAACAACTGCATCTTGATGGCGGAAATAATTCAAGCGCCTCAGCTGCGGTATACCTCGGATAATCAGATGGCGGTGGCTGAGTTTGTCATTCAGTTTCCTGGGCTGCGGCCTGATGAAACCTCATCTCAGATTAAGGTGGTGGGCTGGGGCAACCTGGCCCAAGAGATCCAGGCTCAGTATCACGCGGGCGATCGCGTTTTGATAGAGGGGCTGTTAGCTCTGCCAGCTTTTCGCGAAAGCCTTCAGGCCGTTCAACCGTATTCATCGCCAAACGCCCCTCT
>JAAHIC010000317.1 GCA_010671965.1 Leptolyngbya sp. SIO4C5 | reverse complement strand
GATATTCTGCGGCAGCGCGGCTACGATGGCCCGATGCAGGTGATGCCGCAGCTCGGCGTAGATCAGCAGCTATTTCAGCCCCAGCCGCAGCCAGAATTAGCTCAGTCCCTGGGGATTAACCCAGAGGAGTTTGTAATTGGCTTTGTCGGGCGCTTTGTCACTGAAAAGGGCTTACTGACTCTGCTACAGGCGGTCACAATGCTGGGCGATCGCCCCTGGAAGCTGCTACTGCTGGGACGGGGACCGCTGCAGGAAACGCTGCAGGAAAAGGCAGAACAGGCGGGTATTGGCGATCGCCTAATTTGGCTTGAGAGCGTCCCCCATGACGCAGTGCCTCACTACATCAACCTGATGCAGACGTTAGTGCTGCCTTCCGAAACCACCTACCAGTTTAAAACCCTGACAGCCGCAGGCTGGAAAGAGCAGTTTGGTCACGTCCTGATCGAGGCAATGGCCTGCCGGGTACCTGTCATTGGCTCAGATTCTGGCGAAATTCCCCACGTGATTGGTGAGGCGGGGCTTATTTTCCCTGAAGGGAAAGCAGCAGCCTTGGCAGACTGCCTGCAAAAGCTGATAGACCAGCCGCAGGTGCGAACAGATCTAGCCCAGCGCAGCCACGAACGCGCCCTCACCCACTACACCAACCGCGCTTTGGCCCAGCAGCAGCTCGCCTTCTATCAGTCCCTAGGCGCATCCTGAATGCCGCCGCACTTCCGCTCCCCGGAGCTGCCGGACTGCATGCCCGTAACGGCCTCCCACAATCACTGACAAACCTACTCACAAATCACAAACTAGAGAGCAAACGCGATGAAACAGCCCTTACGGGTTCTGCAGATTGTGCCGTCTATCTCGCTGGTCTATGGCGGGCCGAGTCAGATGGTGCGGGGCCTCTCTGCCGCCCTGGCAGCGGCTGGCGTAGAAGTCACGGTTCTGACAACTGACGCCAACGGTGACGTAGACGAGCCGCCTCTAGAGGTTCCCCTCAATCGGCCAGTCGATGAAGCGGGCTATCAGGTCTGGTATTTTCGCTGCTCTCCATTCCGCCGCTACAAATTTTCGCTGGGGCTGTTGCAGTGGTTAGCCCGACACGCCCAAGAGTATGACATCGCCCATATTCACGCGCTGTTTTCTCCCATCAGCAGCGCAGCGGCCACCGTCGCCCGCTGGCAGGGACTACCCTACATTTTGCGCCCCCTCGGCACTCTCGATCCGGCTGATTTGCGCAAAAAGCGACAGCTCAAACAGATCTATGCAGCAGCCATTGAAAAAGCTAACCTAGCGGGCGCTACGGCGCTGCACTTTACCAGCCTGCAAGAGGCCGCTGTTTCAGAACGATTTGGCACCGTGACCGCCAACCTGATTTTGCCTTTGGGGGTCAATCCGCCTGCCCCCTCCCCCATCAGCCGGGCTGAAATCTGCGATCGCTACGACATTTCGGCCACAGTGCCAATTTTGCTCTACATGTCGCGCATTGATCCCAAAAAGGGACTGGATTTACTCCTACCGGCGCTAGAAACTCTAGCGCAGACAGGCAGTAAATTTCACTTTGTGCTCGGCGGCGCTAATCCCCAAGATCGAGGCTACGAGCAGCAGATCCAGCAGCAGATCCAGGCGTCTGTGCTGGCAGAGCGCACGACCCTCACTGGCTTTGTTTCCGGCAAAGAAAAAGAGGCTCTACTGGCAGCGGCTGACTGCTTTGTGCTGCCGTCCTACTACGAGAACTTTGGCATTGCCGTGGCCGAAGCCATGATTGCCGGTAAGCCCGTCGTGATTTCTGATCAGGTACATATTTGGTCAGATATAGCTCAAAGCGAGTCAGGCTGGGTAGTGCCCTGTGAACTCGCTGCTTTAACGGAGGCTCTGCAACAGGCGCTCCAGGATCCGGCTCAGCGTCAGCAAAAAGGCCAAAATGCCCGTCAGTATGCTCAGGAAAACTATAGCTGGCCCGCGATCGCCCAGCAGATGATCGCCGCCTATCAGCAGCTTTTAAGCATTCCATAGCTCTGGCTCAGCTTTTGTGAAACTGGCTTATTTCAGGGACAATTTGATACGTAAAGTAATTTTATTTAACAGAAACGTCAAAAGAGATAAAACTCATTTAACATTCTTTTTAGGATTGTAAACAGTTAGTGGGTCGGGGCTGTTGATCCGCACCTGCTTGTAGAGGATCTCTGTATCTCTAAAAGCGACAACTCTATAGCCTTTCACCGTGTGCTGAGGCAGTCGCTTTGAGACAGGCGGCGGCTTTTGCTGATATTTGGCTTTCGCTATGGCCCTCTTTGATTCGTCGGCTGACCTACCTGTGCTGGCCGATGTCGTTAACTATCATCCTTTAACGGTTGCTCCTGAGACACCGCTGCCTCACGTCTTGCCGCTGATTTACCGGGCTGACTTACTCTGCTTGCTAACCTGTGGGATCACAGCGCCCCTGCCGCCGTCATCTACCCAGCCTGAGCAACCTGAGGAGTCTGAAAACAACTGCGTTGTTGTCGTTGAGCAAGCCGCTGTCGTGGGCATCTTAACGTCGCAGGATTTAGTCCATTTAGGGGCGATGCAGGTTGACCTAGAACGACTGCAAGTAGGCCAGGTCATGACGCGATCGCCTATCACCTTAATTCTTACAGCAGAGCAAACCCTATTTCAGGCGCTGCTGCTGCTCAAGCAGTACCGGATTCATCACCTGCCGGTGTTGAACCAGGCGGGTCGGCTGATCGGTATGGTCACGGCGGCTAGCATTCATCAGGCTTTGCAAGGCAACTATTTTTTACGGTGTCGCCAGGTGGCTGATGCTATGACCACTCGCCTGGTTCAGGTGGCCCCAACCGCGTCATTGCTGAGGGTGGCCCAGCAGATGGATCGTCATCAAGTAAGCTGCGTCGTCATTACGCCAAAATCTCAAATCGCTGACAAGCAGCAGCCTCTGGGATTGATCACGGCGGGAGACGTAGTCCAGTGCTTGCGTCTGGGCTGCAGCCTGACCAAAACCCAGGCGCAAACCCTCATGAGCAGCCCGCCCTTTTGGATCACACCTGCCACTTCGCTGTGGTCAGCGCATCAACAAATGCAGCAGCGGCACATCCATCAGCTTTTGGTCTGTGATGAGAAAGGCTATTGGCTGGGCATGGTGACTCAGACTGATGTTCTACAGTCTATGAATCCCGATCAGCTGCTGAGTATCATTCAGGATTTGCAGCAGACAGTAGAAGCACAAACTGCAGCGCTGCAAACCATGAGAGCCGATGTACAGGGGCAGCTAGCTCAGCCACGGGGGCTTGAAGAGCGGCTGCAACCATCCAAAACTTCTTTGGCAAAAGATATGACCGAGCGTCAACAGGCTGAGCAGGCTCTACGTCAGAGTGAGGAGCGCTGGCAGCTCATGCTACAGGGTAATCAGGAGGATATTCGGGACAATGAAGAACGCTATCGTCAGCTCGCGGAGAAACTGCAGCTAATTACGACCAATGCCCCTGTCTACATCTATGAGCTAGATCGCGATGGCTGCATTACCTTTGCCAACCATATCTATCCAGGTTTGACCCTTGATCAAGTGTTGGGGACGCGGCTGAGCGACTGGTTTTCTCAGCCCCAGCAGCAGATGATTGAGCAAACCCTGGCACGGGTGTTTGAGAGGCAGCAGACTGAGGCGATCGCCTATGAGGTTCCTGATCCACAAGGCCAGCTGCGGGCCTACGAAGCTCGAATTGCGCCGATTTTAGTCAATGGGGTCGCTGCCAGCGCTGTCCTCATTGCTAATGATATTACCGAGCGCAAACAGGCTGAGGCCAAGCTGAAGGAACAGGCCGCCCTGATTGACATTGCTACAGATGCCATCCTGGTGCGTAATCTCGATGACGAAGTGATCTTTTGGAGTCAGGGCGCTGAGCGAATCTATGGTTGGTCAGCGTCGGCAGCGCTGGGGAAAAAGCTCAGTCACCTGCTTAACCAGAAACTCTCACCTGAGCTACACACGGCTTGGAAAACTGTGTTGGCCAGAGGAGAGTGGCAGGGAGAATTACAAAAATGCACTCAGTCCGGCACCATGTTGACAATTGAGAGTCGCTGGACGCTGGTGCGAGATCAGCAAGGCCAACCTCAGTCAATCCTGTCGGTGGATACAGACATCACCGAAAGGCGGCAGTTAGAGGGACAGTTTTTTAGAGCGCAGCGGTTAGAAAGTTTGGGGACACTGGCGGGCGGCATTGCCCATGATCTCAACAACCTGATGACGCCAATTTTAGGAATTTCCCATCTGCTCTCTATCTTGCTGAAAGGCACAGATCAGAAGACTCAGGAACTCTTAGACATCCAACTGGCCAGCGTGCGGCGAGGAACAGCTTTAGTAAAGCAGATTCTGGCCTTTGCCCGGGGGGCCGAGGGCAAGCGTACGGTGCTGCAGCTACGGCATGTGCTCAACGAGGTAAGGACCTTTACGGCCAAGACGTTTCCTAAATCCATTTCGATTCAGGCTGATTTAGCCAAAGACCTCTGGACAATTCAGGGCGATGCCACCCATCTGCATCAGGTATTGATGAATCTCTGCGTCAACGCGAGAGATGCGATGCCTGAAGGCGGCAGTCTGACGCTGCTGGCAGAAAATCTTTGGTTTGACGAAGCTCAGGCCCAGCAGCTGCTAGATGCCCAACCGGGGCCTTACGTTGTGGTGACGGTAGCCGATACAGGTATGGGAATAGCCCCAGAGATAGTCGATCGCATTTTTGATCCGTTCTTCACCACCAAGGCTGCTGGCACGGGGACTGGGCTGGGCTTGTCAACCACGGTGGGCATTGTTAAAAGCCACAACGGGTTTATTACCGTCTCTAGCCAGGTGGGTCAGGGGACTGAGTTCAAAGTCTATCTGCCGGCGATCGCCACCCAGCCGACGCCAACGCCGATGGCATCGGCGCACCTGCCAAAGGGCAATGGCGAAAAAGTTTTGGTCGTTGATGATGAAACAGCCATTTGCCGCGTCACTCAATCAATGCTGGAAACCCATAACTACCGGGTTCTAACCGCCACAACAGGCCAAGAAGCGATCGCTCTGTATCAGCAGCAGCAGGCTGAAATCAGCGCTGTTTTAGTTGACCTGATGATGCCAGTGCTAGACGGAGTCTCTACAATCCGGACTTTGCAAACAATTAACCCACAGGTCAAAATTATTGCGCTTAGCGGCTTAGAAGCGAACCTGGTCAAACTGAAGACAGCAGGCCCCTCGGTGCAGGCTGTGCTGCATAAACCCTACAGTCTTGACGATTTGCTACCGGCACTGCACCAAGTCCTCAGTGGTACTGCTGCCGCCAACACCTCCAGTCCGTAGGCAGACTCAATGACTGGTAAGGCGCATTAGCGGCAGCGCAATTCGTCAGAGGTGTTTGGTACTAGCCCTGATGCCAATAGCGAGCAACAGATAAGAACCTGGTCAGAATATTTGCACTTACCTGCCCAGCAGTTTAGCCCAGAGCCTGATCAATAGCCTGCCGCAGATTGGCATCATCGGGAGCCACCTGCGGCTCAAAACGAGCTACAACTTCCCCAGATCGCCCCACTAAAAATTTGCCAAAATTCCAGGCAATGTCAGGGCCATCCCCAACTAAAAACTGATACAGCGGGCTGCGATCGGGGCCGTTGACGTTTTGTTTTTCCAACAGCGGAAAGTCAACATCATACTTAGTCTGGGTGAAACTTTTGATTTCCTCAGGGCTACCGGGTTCCTGGCTGCCAAACTGGTTGCAGGGCACACCGACAATTTCAAAACCGCGATCGCTAAACTCGTCTTTGAGTTCAACTAGACCTTTGTATTGAGGCGTCAAACCACATTTGCTGGCGACGTTGACAAAGACAACAAGGTTGTTCTCA
>JAAHIC010000316.1 GCA_010671965.1 Leptolyngbya sp. SIO4C5 | reverse complement strand
GGTCAGCAGCCGCTTAGAAATGTAGGGATAGGCTTTGCTCAACACCTTAAATTCAGGATCAACGTTGATAGCAATGCCTTCCAAAGTCACCAGGGAGCGAATAATCAGGGCGTAGTAGGCCGGAACTCGGAAAGGATACTCATACATCAGCGCCGAAAACTCATCGGTGATGCTCTTAAAGTTCAGCTCAGCTACGCTAGCTCCCAAAGCATTGTTAAAGACCCTGGCTAAGGCCGGAATGATGGGAGTCAAGTCTGTATCGGGTGTGAGGAACTCTAGCTTGACATAGTCATTGGCCAGTCCTTCAAAATCCCGATTGACCATGTGAACAACGGCCTCAATGAGGCCGTAGCGCTGATAGGGCTTGACCTCGCTCATCATGCCGAAGTCTAGGTAGGCAAGCTGACCGTCTGCCGTCGCCAGCAGGTTGCCAGGGTGGGGATCAGCGTGGAAAAAGCCGTGCTCTAAGAGCTGTCGCAGCGAACACTGCACTCCCACCTCAATTAGGTAGCTGGCATCAATTCCTTGGGCGCTTAGCTTTTCCAGGTTGGTTAGCTTCGTGCCTTCAATCCACTCCATTGTTAGCACCCGGCGGCCCGTGTAGTCCCAGTGAATACCGGGCACATAAATATCGCGCAGATGGCCGTACAGCTTGGCAAAACGCTCAGCATTACGACCTTCGTGGGTATAGTCCATCTCCTCAAAGATGCGCGTGCCGAATTCGTCCATGATGCCCGTCAGATCGCTGCGCACGCGAGAGACATACTTGTCGGCCAGCTTGGAGATCTGTCGCAGAATGTAGAGATCGACAGCAATCTGCTGAGCCAGTCCGGGCCGCTGCACCTTGATAGCTACGGCTTCTCCCGTCTTTAAGCGCCCCTTGTAGACTTGTCCCAAGGAAGCCGCCGCTACGGGCTGAGGCGAAATTTCGGCGTATAGCTCCTCTGGCGGTGCCCCTAGAGCTTCCTCGATAAAGTGAAAAGCGATCGCGTTGGGAAAAGGCGGCAGTTGGTCTTGCAGCTTGGCAAACTCATCTAAATAGGTAGGCGGTACCAAATCGGGGCGAGTTGAAAGTGCCTGACCGATTTTGATATAGGCAGGTCCTAAGCGGGTCAGTAACTCTCGTAGCTGAACGGCTCGCTTCAGCTCATTGAGTCGAGACTTGCCCGTGCGCTGATCGAGCCAAACCTGGGTATAGAAGCTCAGCAGAGGCCAGAGAATACCTATCAGCCGCCTCAAAACTTTGAAAGGACGACGCCCATAATGCTGCTCGATGGCAGCTGGATCGTACGTCAGTAAATCAACGGGTTCGACCTGGGCTGAGCGCGGGGGCTGCTTAGAGGGGGCTGAACCGACAGCGGCAACGGGTTCAGAAAGACTGTCTTGAAGCGTGCTATCTGTTGCTGAAACAGGCACAGTGGTCACTTCAAAGTCGGAAGTAGGCATTGATTTCATAGCCTCAGGTCGCATAGAGTCGCTTAGCCGTAGTGAGAAGGCATCAAAAATAAGATGCCGTTAACTATTGTAACAATATCCTTTTTCCGTCGAAACCTCATGTGCTAACCGATAGAGAAGCGTGACAACATTTGACAGGTAAACCGCTTACCATAGAGTGTGGCTGCTAGAAAACGCTCACGCCCGACTTGCAATAGGCTCAGTATGTTGGTTTCCCTGAAAATTGAAAACTTTGCGCTGATTGACCAGCTAACGCTGCCGCTCCAGCCCGGTCTGAACGTGCTTACAGGGGAAACTGGCGCTGGTAAGTCAATCATTTTAGATGCGATTGAAGCGGTCTTAGGCGGACGGGCTTCTAGCCGTCTGATTCGCAGTGGCGAAAAGAAAGCGCTTTTAGAAGCCACTTTTAGACCTCCAGGTGAGCTACAAGATTGGCTGGCCCAGCAAGAAATTCCGCTGACGGAAGAAGGTTATTTGATTTGTAGTCGAGAGCTGACGGCCAGCCGTGGGGCTGTTCGCAGTCGCTCTCGGCTGAACGGGGTCGTGGTGAACAAACCGCAGCTAGAAGTCTTGAAGCCTAGCCTGGTAGAGATTACGGCCCAGGGCCAAACCATGCAGCTAGGGGCGACTAACCTACAGCAAAACTGGCTAGACGGCTTCGGCGGCGCTAAACTGCTCACCCAGCGCGATCGCGTTAGCCAGTCCTACCAGGCCGCAACAGCCGCATTTCAGACCCTCGATCGCCGTCGCAAGGCCGAGCAGCAGCGGCAGCAGCAGCTTGACCTGTTTGAGTTTCAGGGGCAGGAACTGGGGGCTGCCAACTTAGAGGAGGCAGATGAGCTGGTCAACTTACAGCAGGAACACCAGCGGCTGAGCCATGCTGTAGAGCTACAGCAGCAGAGCTATCAGGTCTATCAGATTCTCTATGAGAATGATGGCGGCGTTGAAGCCTGTGCCGATTTGCTTGGAAAGGCCAGCTCAATTCTGGCGGACATGCTGCGGTTTGACCCAGAGGTAGAGCCGATTATTGATCTTGTCAGTGATGCCATGACCCAGGTAGAGGAAGCGGGTCGGCAGATCAACAGCTACGGCGAGGGGGTTGAAACCGATCCAGAGCGCTTGCAGGCTATTGATCAGCGCATTAGCCAGCTCAAGCAGCTTTGCCGCAAATATGGACGGGACTTGCCGGAACTGCTGGAATACTATCAGGAAATTCAGGCCTCCTTGGAGCTGCTCAATGGGGATGGTCAGTCGATTGAAGCGCTAGAGCAAACCTATCAGGCGCGGCAGCAGCAGCTAGAGGCGGACTGTGCTCAGCTCACTCAGCTCCGCCAGCAGGCCGCTAAGCTTTTAGAAAAGCGGCTGGTAGAGACGCTGAAGCCATTGGCTATGGAGCGAGTCAAGTTTCAGGTGGAAATTGCCCCAGCCACCCCGTCAGTTACGGGGGCCGATCAGATTCAGTTCTTGTTTAGCCCTAATCCTGGTGAGCCATTGCAGCCGCTGACAGAAATTGCTTCTGGCGGCGAGATGAGCCGATTTTTGCTGGCGCTGAAGGTTTGCATTTCTGAAATTGATGGCGTCAGTACGATGGTGTTTGACGAAATCGATGTGGGCGTGTCCGGGCGCGTTGCCCAGGCGATCGCCGAGAAGCTGCATCACCTCAGTCATAGCCACCAAGTCCTCTGCGTCACCCACCAGCCGATTGTGGCAGCGATGGCCGACGCTCATTTTCGCGTAGGCAAGCAGGTGATTGACTCCGCTGAGGACAAAGACACGAAGCGGCGCAAATCTCGTAAGAGCAAAGCAACGGACGAGACAGCTCAGGAACGCACCGTCGTTCGGGTGGCTCCCCTAAGCCTGGATGAACGGCGGGAGGAGCTGGCCCAACTAGCGGGCGGGCAGACCCATCAGGAAGCGATCGCCTTTGCCGAGTCCTTACTTTCGCAGGCAGATAAGCTACGCCAACAGCAGCAGGTTCCGGCTTAGAGCGACTAGATGTAGGCAAAACCTACGCTTACAGGTATTTTGTTAGCTAGCAATCTCCTCAAAATAACTGGGAAAAACGATGCTTATTCTTGCAGCCGTTGAAGCCACGCTGGAAAACGCGGCGATTGAACAAAACCTGCGGCAATTTTTGCTGGTGCTGTCAGTGTCTCTGGGGGTCGCTACCTTATCGCGGGTGTTTAGCTGGCTGCGCAACATTCCCTATACGCTGTTGCTGTTGGTTGTAGGTTTAGGACTCGCAATTTTAGACGTACGGCTGGTCAATCTCTCCCCGGAGCTAATCCTCTTCATCTTTTTGCCGCCGCTGCTATTTGAGGCAGCTTGGAATATCAAGTGGGCTAACTTGAGACGAGATTTTGTACCCATTGGGCTGTACGCCATTTTGGGCGTCGTTATCAGCATTGCCGGGATTGTTCTGGGGCTGAGGCAGTTTGCCAGCGATTCTTTGGCGATCGCTCTCATTGTCGGGGCTAGCCTGTCGGCCACCGATCCAGTTTCCGTAGTGGCCCTGTTTCGTGAACTGGGGGTAGACAAACGGCTAACAACCCTAATGGAAGGGGAAAGCCTGTTCAATGACGGCGTTGCTGTAGTGGCCTACAATCTGCTGATTGGCATTGCTTTAGGAATCGAGCAGTTCGATATTTCGGTGACGCTGGCCCAGTTTTTTGTTTTTGTCGGCGTGGGGGTCAGTATTGGCGCTTTAATTGGCTTTGGCATTTCTTTCTTGACCCAGCGCTTCGATTTGCCTCTAGTGGAACAGTCACTGACCCTAGTATCGGCCTATGGCACGTATCTGGTCGCAGAAGAACTGGGCGGTTCTGGAGTCATTGCCGTAGTCACCACCGGCCTGATTTTGGGCAACTTCGGCTCGCGGATTGGCATGAATCCGCGCACCCGGCTAGTCGTTTCAGAGTTTTGGGAGTTCCTGGCCTTTTTTGTCAACTCCATTGTCTTCCTGCTAATTGGCGATCAGGTACGCTTTGAGGGCCTGATTGAGCACTTAGACTCTATCGTCACGGCGATTATTTTGCTCACGGTGACGCGCGCCATCAGTATTTTCGGGCTTGGCTTCATCAGCAATCGAATGATTGACAAAGACATTTCGCTCGGCAATCAGATCGTCCTGTGGTGGGGCGGACTCAGGGGATCGGTTTCCGTGGCGCTAGCGTTAAGCGTGCCGGTTGTTCTAGCGAATGAACGCGACGAGGTGATTGCCATCGTCTTTGGGGTCATGCTGTTTACCCTGCTCGTCCAGGGACTCACGACTAAATTTTTGTTAGTACGGCTGGGGCTACTGGGCGATCAGCCCCTACGACAGGAATATACCCAGCTCGTGGCACGACGGGTAGCCCTTAATCGAGTCCTCGATCGCCTGCGCACTTTGGAAACCCGCCAGGAAATTGAGCCAGAGTTTGGCCGCTATCAGATGGCGCTGGTGGAAGGTCAGCTAGAGGAGGTGCAGGAAAGTTTAGATCAGCTACAGCAAAACAAGCCAGAGCTGCAGGAATATGCGGCGGAACAGCTTCGAGAAGAGTTGCTGGCAATCGAATCTGATACCTATGCCGAGTTTATTCGCGCCGGTCAGCTCAAAGATGAGCTAGCGCCGCTGCTACAAGATGTTCTCCCGGAAAAGGCTGGCTAGTGGGTGTTAGCGCTAGTGCCATTTCGGCTCCTAGTCATTTTGGTTGGACTCTATATAGAGTAAGCACTGCCCCGCGCTGTCCATCGCGACTGCCGGAGGACGGGGGGGCACTCAACTGTGCAAATCGTCTCACCACGGCAAAAAAACCTCCTTCCCGGACTGGAAAGGAGGCACTGCATGAGGGATTAAGACTGGAGCTAAAGGGGCTAGAGACGTTACCGGAACGCCTCTAGCTTTGAGTTGGCTAGAACGTATAGCCTAGACCGACAAAGCCGCTAACTTCGCTGTCGTCGTTGATAGTCCAGTTGACAGAGCCGTTAGCCACCACGCGCTCGGTGAGACGATAGTCAGCCCCTGCGGTGACTAAACCGCCGAACTCATCATCTTCCGTGGTGAAAGCAACGCCACCGCCTATGTAGGGGAAGAGATTGCCTTCAGAATCAGGCGCGTTGAAGTCATAGGTCACAGGCAGCATGAAGCGGGTTGTGCCGTCATCATCGAAGTCGAGGTCGCTGTGGACAGCGGGACGAACTGAGAACTGTTCACCTAGGGTGAGCTTACCGTTGATTCCCAGGCCGACATCGGAATCACCTAAGTCGCCAATAGCAGCACCCGCACCGATGTAGTTGTAGTCAGTGGGAGCAGTTTGGGCGTTAGCGGCAAAGGGGACCGCTGCGATCGCAGCTAAAGTAACGCCAGCGGTTAGTAAAGAGCGCAGAGACAGTTTCATGATTTCTCTCCTAAGAGGTCATA
>JAAHIC010000315.1 GCA_010671965.1 Leptolyngbya sp. SIO4C5 | reverse complement strand
ACGATAGAAGTACCTCAATACCTTATGCAAGTAGATGCAGTACTGAATAGTTATGTGAAGGACATTGAGAGATCCACTGTAGATGTAATAGTGAAATTCCCTCGTAAGCTAGACAAATAAGGCATTCTGATATTTTAAGTTTTTACAAAATGCTGACTAATTCTGGTGAAGTTACAAGATTTTCCTAGAGATCGAGGATTTGGTTGAGATGTTAAACGTTTCTCAATCAGAACGTGCGAGTGACGCAGAACCATCCTGTTTTTTTTGCCAAATGTAGTGGTGGCAAAGTTTTGACTGATGATGGAAAGGCAATAAACCGTATTCAGCTATACATTGAAATACCGACAGGTAGTATTACTCAACTAATCAAGGTTCTGATAAAAGCTTATTTGACAAACCATCTAGAGGATCACGAGCTTAGACCAATTCAGAAAACTCTAGCGGATAATCAGTTTATTACATCGACTTAGCTAATGAGGCAGCTAAAAAAAGATGGGTGATGGAAGGGAGACAGTTAAGACTTACGTTCCGCAGGTTGCTTTTTATTTTCAGATGTGCATCAGGTTTCAGGTCGCTGGAGTCATGGAAGTCTCGTTAGTCATGCTTCAAAATCCGAGGTTGGTCTAAATTGCGAAATATTAAGGCCGTGGTTCAGCAAAAAATATGGCTTGAACCTAAAATGCTTGCTCAATAAGAGCTTCAAGAGTTGATGGCTGACATGCATATCACAAATATACTGTCAACCTGCGGAATGTCGGTTAAGATATTGTGCAATTGTAGATTCTCTTGGTCAACAACGGCAGCACAACAATTCTGGTGCAGCGGATTGACCGAAGCCGCTTGGGTTGGATGCAAAGATCCGGCAACCGCTGACCAGAACCGTTAGAGCGCCCAAGAGGATATATTCAGGGCATATATAGATTCAGATTCAGCAGACCGACCTTCAGGTTCATAACGACTTTGTCACAGTATGCTAAGACTGAGTCATGTTCTTAGCGTTATGAAAAAGCGCAATGGCCAATTTAACCCCAATGCAGAATGCTGAAGGTTGAAGAATGTGATTTCAAGTGTCTTGCCAAACTTGCATCTCAGGCTAAGTACGGTGGAAACCCTGAGCATAAGAGGAATCCAGGCGACTTCGGTCTGACACCACCTAGTGGCCCCAGACCAGGCAAATCTCTGTGATGCCGAACCCTCCTCCACTCCCGAAGACGAAGCTAAATTTGACCTAGATCTCGGCCCAATGTTCTCAAACATTGAGGCCCAAGATGACTTACCGACAGGCTACACTTAAGCCAAAATTATTTTAAGCAACGGCAATTGTATTCTGCTCACACGAGCATATCTGCATCTCGCTACTTTTTACTAGAGCCAAGCCAATCACAATTACTTCACCGCGCAAAATGCCGCCCAGCCCGCATTCTCGCTGCCCTGCTGAGCTGCATAGTAGCCGGGGACAGAGTGAATTTTGAAATTCTCTGGCTTAAACCCGGCTTCTAGAGCATAGCGCTCAAAATCTTCAAACCTAGAGGAGCCGAGATAGGGTTCCGAATTTGCCCAAACCTCTGTATCGCGGAAATAGCGGGCCATTGGTGTCGGCGGCGATAGAAACAGTTTGCTATCGAGATGCACCATGACGCCGCCTGCCTCTAGCAGGCGATAGCTCTCCGCAAATATCTTTTTCCGGGCACCGCAGGGAATCTCATGCATCAGAATATGGCTGACCACCAGGTCAAAAGAATTGGCGGCAAACTTCGTATTTTCAGCATTTTGCTGAGAGAAATGCGCCGTTTTTCCTAAAGCGTGGGCGCGGGCGTGAGCATATCGCAATAGGGAAGCGCTGAGGTCAATGGCCCAAATCTCAGCCTCAGGATAAGCCGATACATAGGGCAGGGTGCTGTGACCTACCGAACAGCCCATATCTAAAATTTTGTGGGGGTTGAGCTGCGGGTAGTGCTCAGCTAAAACATGGTGAATGACGGTGTGGCCCAGCTCATCGTTGAGAGAGCCTAACCAGCCTTGGCCATAGAGAAAAACGCCGTGGTCATACAAAGCTCCCGTCCAGAAATCAGCGTCCCCACTGTCCTGTAGATAGCCCCCCGGCATCCGATGAATGTTTGCTTTCAACTGATGGGCTGGAATCTCCAGGTTTGGGTCCAGTTCTAGGGTGTCTTGAGGTTGAGAATAGGTGGCAAAGGCTGCCGCTAAGCGATCGCGATCTTTTTCAATCTCATCTGCCACCTGCTGCCAGAGGCGATCTTGCAGCACCCCACGCTGATGATGAACGGCTTGAATCTCTGCAGATTGATCTAGTTCCTGTCGCAGATGCGGATAGGAAATCTCTTGGTTCTCTGCCTGAGCAAATTTTTCAGACAGCGCTTTTATCTTGCTTTGTATGGTGCCAAAAAGTGTTTGCCGAAACTCCTTGATTTGGTTAGCGAAAAGCTGATCCGCTTCCGGTGTATGAGCCTGGGGAATCAGTGGATGCCGGGTTTGAGGATAAAGAAATGTCATGGCCTGATACGCTTGACATCTAAAGTCGGTCTAACTTGATCCTACTTACTGAAAATTTATTCAGTCCGCATCTTCTGAAATCTTTGAGCTTGCCACGAAGCTGAAGTAAGTCCCTGGCGGCAGAATATTGGTTTGTTTACAGCCAGCAGGCTAGAGGAAACAGCACGTACTCAATAAAAAACAGCTTCCAAATAAACTGATAAAACGCCGGGTAAGAAATGCCTTCAGTGCGTCCCTGCCACGCTACTCGCAAGCTTAATAACCAAAACAGGGCGATCGCCGCCAGATGGGTGACGCTGATAAACCAGCCGTTCACCTCCGCCAAAAACGGCCCTGCCACAATCAGCCCGCCGTAGCACAGGGTCAGCACCCAACGAGCCAGATTGAACACTGCCTTTTGCCCAAGCTGCACCGTAAACGTGGTGATGTTGTAGCGGCGATCGCCCTCGATATCGGGAATATCCTTAAAAATGGCAATGGCAAAGCTAAACACCAAAATAAACAGCGTCAGCGCCCACACCCGCGCCGGGACGCCCAGGGGTAAGCCTAGGCGATCGCTATAGTGCAGATACAGCCCCAAATTGACCACTGCTCCCCGCACCGAGAGAATACAAAACGAGGCCCAAAAGGGAAAGCGTTTCAGCCGAATTGGCGGTAGCGAATAGGCAGTGCCAATCAGCAGGCTGATCCCCACCGTGGCTAGCAGAAATGCTCCCTGACTCAGGGCGATCGCGATCGCCAGCGCGCCGCAAAACGCCACGATCCCCACTGCCTGCCGCCGGGAAAATTCGCCAGAAGCCAGGGGCAGGTGCGGCTTATTGATGCGATCGATGGCCACATCCTCGATTTGGTTCAGCCCCACAATATAGACATTGCCGAGCAGACAGGCCGCCCAGGCCCATAGGGGAACGGGGAGCAGCGTCGCCAAATTCAGCGTGGGCGCAGTGGCCCAGGCGATCGCAAACAGGCCCCAAACACTGAGGCTGGTGCCAATAATGGTATGGGGGCGGGAAAATTTCCACAGGGCATAGAGCCAAGCCCTAGGGGACTTGAAGAAGTGTAGCTGCGTCCCCGGCGGTAAAGAATCAGACTGCGATCGCATAGAAGCTAGAGAGACAAAACGTACGCCCTCAGATTACCGTGTTCAGGACTCCGATGCCGCCTCGCTAGCGGCCTCAAACTGCGAGCGGCTTTTCATTTCATCAATTTCTAGCAGGCTAATCACAACTGCTGCGATTGGAATGGACAAGAAAACTCCCAGCAATCCCGCTACCCGTGCCCCCACAATCAGGGCAAAAAACATCACTACCGGGTTGATATTCAGGGAGTCACTCATCACGTGGGGCAGCAGAATATTCTCTTCCACCTGCTGCAGCAGCACGCACACCACAACTATCTTGAGCGCCAGCCACACGCTCTGAGACAGCATCAGCAGGGCTACCAGGCCAATCCCCAGCGTCGCCCCAATGCCGGGAATCAGATCAAACAGTCCGGCAATTACCGCCAGCACCAGCGCAAACGGTACCCCCATCAGCAGAAAGACAATCAGCGTGGAAATGCCAAAGAAAATGGACAGCAACAACCGTCCCCAAAAAAAGCCCAGCAGACTTTGACGCACCACCTGAGTAAATTCTTGCCGTCGATGCATTGGCAGCATTTTCAAGGCCCAGTGCCAAATCCGCGCCCCGTCCAGCATCATAAACAGCGTTACGACGGCAATCAAAATAGCGTTGATAAAATTGGCTAAAGCCCCCTGCAGGAGGGCGAGTCCGGTGCCAAATAGGGCGATCGCCTGCTCCCTAAACTGCTCCCCTAACGTGGCTAGATCGACGCTAAGATTTCGCGCCTGCAGCATCGCTTCTAACTGCTGCATTGCCGGGGTCAGGGAGTTGAGAAAATCCGCCGTCGTCTCCAGCAGTTTTTGTCCCTGGGACAGTACCGCCAGCCCCATCGTGCTGACAATGCCGAGAATGACAATCAGCGCAATTAGGAAAACAACCGTCACGGCGAGGCCATGAGGCAGAAATCGCTTGAGCCACTGTACGGGGTGATTGAGCAAAAAGGCCAAAATCGTGGACGAGGCAAAAATCACCACCACGATTTCAAAATAATTGAGTAATTCAATTAGCGCCCAGCCACAGGCAAACAGCAACAAAAAACGAAACAGCGCCAGATTGTCGAAGCGCTGCCACCAACTAGGGGAGGAGTCATTCTGTTCCATGCCCCTAATTATCTGGGGCTTTCCCCCTCAATAGCAAGGCTGTCTTGCACCAGCACATAGGGCTGAATAATCAAAGCCTTCAAGCGCTTGCTGGCATTGCCGTTCCACTCGGTAAGCTGCTCTGGTGTCGGTTTGGCAATTACCTGTTCGCCAATCCAGCGCTGCACGGCGGCGACATTATCTGTGGCGATCGCGACCCCAACTTCCACCATATCCATCTGTGGCGTCACCACAATCACCGCGTCTCGCTTAGCATGGGGAATCAAGTCACTCCAAATAGCAGGCTCTACCATTTCGGCCAGTTCTAGTTTTAAGTCCTGAGTCATGGGTTTAAGTTCGTGAGCAAAAGCGGCTAGCGGCCTAAATCGTGGAGCTGATGGATGGCCTCAGTACACTGCTGGGTAACGCTTTGGAGCTGCTGGCGATCGGTGGAGGTCGGCGGCGCAATGACTGAGCCGATGCGAATCGTCAGCGGTACCGGGCGGGGCCAGGAACTGCCCTTGAGGATGCGGTGGGTTCCCCAGAGACTGACGGGCAGAATTGGCACCTGTGCCTTGGCCGCAATTAGGGCCGCGCCTAGCTTCGGTGAGTCAATCCGGCCATCAGCCGTGCGGGTACCCTGCAAGAAAACGCCCACGGCCCAACCCTGTTCAAGCTGTTTTAGGGCGGCGCGAATGGCACTGCGATCGGCAGAGCCGCGCTTCACCGGGTAAGCCCCATAGAGCTGAATTGCCTGACTCAAAACCGGCACCTTGAACAGCTCCTCTTTGGCCATGTAAGACACGGGCCGTCGCACACAGTTCGACAAAATGGGGGGATCAAAGTCGCTGGCGTGGTTAGCCACCACAATTAGCGGCCCTTGGCGAGGGACCTGCTCTGCTCCGTAGATCCGTCCACGAAAATAAACGTGCAGCACCGGGCTGACTACCAGCCATTTAAACAGGTAGTAGAGCAGGAGGCTAGCAACGGGTTCGCGCGGTCTGCCCATATCAGCTAATTTGGGCAACGCTGCAGCTCGAAAATATCAGCAGCGTTGCATACGAGCCGGGCGGGCTCAGGGGTCGCCCGCGGGCGCGGCTTCTGTGGGCTTGCCAACCAGTTCCACGGCCTCGTACCCCTGGGTCCGCAGGGCATCGAGCACCCGCAGGAGGGCCCCC
>JAAHIC010000314.1 GCA_010671965.1 Leptolyngbya sp. SIO4C5 | reverse complement strand
AGGCTTACTGTCTTTGCTGACCCTGGGCATCCTCAACCAGGTGATGATCTCTGAGCTGAAAATTCCTGGAACCTTGGCAGCAGGCGCGATCGCCATGTATCAGTTTATTGCCCCGGCCAGAATTTGGTTTGGTCAGCTCTCCGATGCGCGGCCTATTGGCGGCCATCACCGGACGGGGTATATCTGGCTGGGGCTAATCCTGCAGGCATTTTGCCTCTTTTTAGCCGTGCAGGTAGTGTGGCAGCTAGGGGCTAGCGCAGCGCTGGGCTGGAGCGCTCAAACCTACGGCTGGGTAGGACTTTTAGCTTTGATGTTTGCTTTATATGGTCTGTGTATTAGCGCCAGTTCAACCCCGTTTACCGCACTGCTAGTAGATGTCTCTGATGAGGACAATCGCTCTAAGCTAGTGGGGATCGTTTGGGCCATGCTGATGGTGGGGATCGTTATCGGCGCAGTGGTGGGGCAGACCATGCTGGAGGGTATTGCCCCTGGCGAATTGCAGAGCGCCATTAACCGTCTTTTCATCACCTTTCCCATCGCGGTTTGCTGCCTGGGGATCGCGGCAACGTTTGGCATTGAGCAAAAATATTCTCGCTATACGTCTCGGTCTTCTCTGCGCGATCGCGAAGATCAAATCACTCTAAGACGCGCCCTGCAAATTCTCTTGGCTTCGCGCCAAACTGGGATCTTTTTCGGCTTTTTGCTGGTGATGACCATTAGTCTGTTTTTGCAACAGCCCGTCTTAGAGCCTTACGCCCGCGAAGTTTTTCGCATGAGTATTGGCGAAAGTGCTGGACTCAACCAGTTTTGGGGTTACGGCATTTTGGTAGGCATGGGGATCTCAGGCTTTTTGATTGTGCCGCGATTGGGTAAGCAGCGCACAGCCCAGATTGGCTGTCTGCTGACTTCTTTCTGCTTCGGACTGGTAATTTTGTCAGGGCTAACTCAGGATCAGGTTTTGCTTAAAAGTGCCGTCATGCTGTTTGGCCTAGCCTCCGGCATCCTCACCAACGGGGCCGTTAGCCTCATGCTCGACCTAACAGCAGCCGAGACGGCGGGCACCTTTGTGGGAGCTTGGGGCTTAGCGCAGGCGTTAGCCCAGGCCAGCGCTACCCTCATCGGTGGCGCGCTTTTAGATATTGGACGCCAGGTTTTCAGCCAAACTTTTCCGGCGTTTGCGCTGGTCTTTTTTTGTGAGCTAGTGGGAATGCTGCTGGCCTTTAGCCTGCTGAGTCAGGTGAACGTGCAGGAGTTTCGGATGCGATCGAGCAAGGCGATCGCCGCTGTTTTAGAAGGAGAGCTAGAGTAGGCGCGAGATGGGAGATTTTTGGCAGGGGATCGTTGAGTTTTCAGCAGCGACAACGGCAAAGGTAGGACAGCAGCTGCTAGCCGACTTTGGGCAAGCACAGGCTGTAGAAAAAGCCGATGGCAGCTTAGTCACACAGTCTGATCGGTGGGCTGATGGGGCATTGAGAGAAGCGATCGCCCAGGCTTATCCTGAACACGGCGTCCTCAGTGAAGAAGTCGCCCACGTCTTTCCAGAAACAGACTGGTGCTGGATTATCGATCCAATTGATGGGACTACCAACTTCACTCGTGGCGTACCGCTATGGGGCATCTCTCTAGGACTGCTCTACCAGGGCACCCCCGTTTTTGGCTATGTTCATCTCCCTCCCTTACAGCAGTCTTTCCACGGTTTTTGGTACGGCGATTCAGGGTTAACCGGCCCAACAGGCGCATTTCTAAACCATCAACCCATTCAGGTAAGCAGTGCGCAACCCGCTGGCAATCAATTTCTTAGTCTCTGCGCCCGCAGCACGGACGTACTGAAGCAGGCGTTTCCCTGCAAAATTCGCATGTTGGGCGTAGCCACCTACAATCTGCTCACGATTGCCGCGGGGATCAGCTTGGGCGGGGTGGAAGCAACGCCGAAAATTTGGGACATTGCAGCCGTTTGGGCAATTGTGCAGGCGGCAGGGGGCCAGTGGATAGCTTTAGAACCAGAGCCAATCTTTCCGCTACGGGCTGGGATCAACTACCGCGATCGCGCTTTTCCAACTTTAGTGACCAGTCGGCCAGAACTGGTCCCTGTCTTTCGGCCCTACGTAGAATTTTTGGGAAAACCTGCTATCCGCCCATAATCTGAGTGAGCGGCTTTCGATAAAGTCGTCATTAGCGTTTAGCATTACCCTGCAGCGAGATTTTTGTTAGGTCCAGGGACTCTAGCTAACTGGCGCCATCCTTTTTACTATAAGATGCAAGATCTCTAAGCTTGCCTGACTCAATTCTCTGAGCTGGAACCAACGATGACTCTCAATCCCGGTGATTATGCTCCAGGCTTCACTCTGCCTGATGCTGACGGCAACCTAGTCAGCCTAGCTAACTTCTCAGGGCAGCGCGTCGTCCTGTATTTTTATCCGCGCGACAACACCTCTGGCTGTACCAAAGAAGCCTGCGGCTTTCGTGATGCTTATCCTCAGTACGAAGATCGCTCTGCCGTTGTCTTGGGAGTTAGCACAGATGATGCCAAGTCTCATACAAAATTTGCGACTAAGTACGGGCTGCCCTTTCCGCTGCTGACCGATCAGGGCGGACAGGTGGCGAGCGCCTATGGCTGCTACGGTTTGAAAAAATTTATGGGCAACGAATATATGGGGATCAGCCGCAGCACCTTCATCATTGGCCCAGATGGTAGGATTGAAAAGATTTATCGCAAAGTCAAGCCAGAACCTCATGCGGCTGAGGTGCTTGAAGATTTAGCAGCTCTCTCTACATAAGCAAGCTTCTATGAGCCTGATTTGGCGTCCTGTTCGCGTTTTACTCGGCCTGATCTTAAGAAGACCCATTCTAGGAACGAGCGTGATTCCGGTGCTGCCAACGGGAGAGATTGTGTTGATTCGACGCAGTGACAGCGGCTTGTGGGGACTGCCGGGTGGAATCGTGGACTGGGGCGAGGATGTGCTGACGGCGGCGCGGCGCGAACTAGCTGAGGAAACCGGGTTAGAGCTGTTGCGAGCGGGGCGGTTAGTCGGCATCTACTCCAAGCCGCAGCGCGATCCCCGCTTTCATTCGGTTTGTGTTGCCTTAGAAGCCCACGTTGCCGGGCAGCCCACGGCGGCTGATCCAGCCGAAGTTTTAGAAGTAGCCGTCTTCAATCCGCAGCAGATACTGCTGCAGGAACTGTCTCACGATCACGCTGAGCAGCTACGAGATTATCTAGCAGGCAAAACTGTTTTGGCCTAGATAAGTAGTGGCGCGACACGCCTAAAATGGTGCAAATCATTAACAGACTGAAACCATTGAATCCGGTGCGTTACGCTGCGCTAACGGCACCCTACTTAATGCCCTATTTTAGCTGTGTCAGTGCCAAAGCCTAGAAATTACCGAATGACGGGGCGAGAGCGAAGCTTAACTTTGCTGGGCTGGATCAAAGTGGTCGCTTCCGAAAGGCGACGTTTACGCAGGACGTGATCGAACACGTTCATCTGATAAACCCACTCGTTGTCAAAGTCAACGCCTGTCAGCCAGCCGCTTCTAGGATGATAGGCTCCTGTATCAATGTCAATCCAGCCTTGGCCTTGAGCTAACTGGCCGGGTTCTACCTGGGGTAGGGTAAAAGTAATGGTGTGCCCCGTAATGATGAGCTTATCTGCAAAGTAGGGATTAGCGCTGGTGTGGAAGGTGTCGCGAATCCAGCACAGCTCATGGTAGGTTTGCTGAGAAAGCGCCAGGTTTGGATTGACCCCGGCATGAACCAGCCAAAGGTTTTCAAGATCGATAAACAAGGGCAGCGATCGAATCCACTGTACGTCCTCTAGTAGTCGATCAATACTGGCCCCGTAGCTAGATAAGGTACTGTGGCCGCCGCTATAGAGCCAGCCCTGCAGTGCCGGCACATGGGTTTTTCCTTTGGGAAAGGCATCTAGCAGCAGCTGTTCGTGATTACCTAGGACGCAGCCATCCGCATGATCTCGCACAAATTTAACCACCTGCGCGCTCTTTGGACCGCGATCGATCAAATCTCCAACAAAATAAAGCTGATCTATATCTTCTAACGCGATCGCATCTAGTAGCCTCATCAGCCCGTCGTAATGTCCGTGGACATCACCAATGAAAATGCGACGGGTGGAATTACTCATGAGATTACTCGTATCAACCAACGGAATTTTCTATAGATATGTTGCCCTCTACACAGTCTTTAAAGGTCAACTGTAATCACTATTATGCGTTGCAATCCCTCAGATCGTGACAAGTTTTGTCAATACGCAGGCTCAGTGGATTGAAGTTTTGATGTGCTTTTAGTGGTTTAAGTAGCTTGAGAGATAGCTAGCTGAGGAAGTTGCTCCAGGGTTGCCGTCAGCGGCGAGCCATCGGCAGTTTCAAGTACAAAGCCTGCATCTTGAATCATCTCAAAGTCCCGCTGGGTGGCTTGTCCCGGCGTGGTTAAATAATCGCCAATGAAGATAGAGTTAGCGGCGTAGAGTCCTAACGGCTGCAGCGATCGCAGATGCACTTCCCGCCCCCCGGCGATGCGAATTTCCTGCGTGGGTAGCAGCAGGCGATAGAGGCAGAGAATTCGTAAACAGCGCCGGGGATCAAGCTGATTTTGCTCGGCCAGCGGCGTTCCAGCAATGGGGATCAAAAAATTGACGGGAACGCTGGTAACCTTGAGCGCTCGCAGGGACAACGCTAAATCAATTACGTCGTCGTCCGACTCGCCCAGACCTAAAATGCCGCCGGAACAGGTCGTGATGCCAGCAGACTGAACGGCTTTGATCGTATCAACGCGATCGCTAAAGGTATGGGTGGTGCAGATATTGCTGTGAAACTTTTCTGACGTGTTGAGGTTGTGGTTGACCCGGTCAACGCCAGCCTCGGCTAGCTGCTGCGTCTGCGTTTCATCCAGTAAGCCCAGACAGGCACAGACTTTGAGATCGTACTGCGACTTGACTGTCCGTACCGCTGTCAGTACCCGCTGAAAAACTGATTCAGAAGGCGATCGCCCAGAAATCACAAAGCAAAAAGTCCCGGCTTTGAGCTGATCGGCTCGCGCCGCTGCCGCCAGGATTTTTTCCTGGGCCAGCAGGGGATACTTTTCAATCGCCGCTGCCGAAATTTTGGACTGAGAACAATAGTGGCAGTCCTCCGGGCAAAGACCACTCTGAGCATTCAGCAAAAAGTGGAGCCGAACCCGATTTTGCCAGTAGTGATGGCGGACTCGATAGACAGCGGCTAGCTGCGCTAACAGCTCCGTATCGGGAGCCTGCAGGACAGATCGGGCCTGCTCTCGACTCAGAACTTCTCCCGCTAGAGACAAATCACCTAGGCTATTCCAGTCGATGGGCGTTACGGAGTGAGTCATATTGAGAAGATAATCGCGCAGTGTGCGACAAATTATACAGGGAAAAGGCTACCGCGCCGAACGCTCAAACAGGCTCAACAGCAGCGCAGTCGCAATTAGTCCAGCGGCTACGCAGAAAGCCAGCGCGATCCCCAGCGGTAGCTCAACTGAGCGAAAAGCAATGAACTTTAAGGAAACCGGCGTACCGTTTTGGGCGGCGATTACCGCGATCGCGCTAATCCAGAGGGCCAAGATGAGGGCGGTGGCTAGCCTCAGCATGTCTTTATGCCTTTATAAAAGCGTCGGGCTTAATTAGATCCTATCAGGGTAGACGGTGGCTTAGGGACGCGGGGCGATCGCGGCTGTCTATCTCGCGTCACCTCGACGTAAATATGCTCTAGCTTGACGGGCTGCCGCGCAACCGAATCAATCGGCAGATCCGCAAAGCAGTCTAGAATTGCTCGCAAATCTAACACCTCAGGCATCCAAAAAGCGAGATCTGAGCCATAGCGACGGGGCTGGAAACCGTGCTGTTTCCAGCCCCGTCGCTATA
>JAAHIC010000313.1 GCA_010671965.1 Leptolyngbya sp. SIO4C5 | reverse complement strand
GCGCCATGATTCCCGATTTTCGCTTAGTGCATCCCGATGGCCGCACCTATCTGCTTGAAATCGGGAATCATGGCGCTGCCGGGCAGGGGAATTAAATCCACTTCACGCTCTAGCTGCCAGGGGGTTTTAAGCTTGCTCCAGCGATCGGCAAAAGCGGCCTCTACTAAACTATCGTAGGGTTTGCCGGGCGGGTAGTGGCTGACCAGACCACAGTCGGCGTCCAGCGTAAACTGTTTCTGTCGGGTGGTATTGCTGTAGCTGTCACGAATTTGCAGCGTAGCCGTCAAGCTCCAGCGAGTGACATGCAGAATGGCCGGAATCAGCTTGGCAATATCTAGGCCGTAGCGGGTGCTGGCTTTGAACAAGCTGGTAGGTCCGTCAATCGCAATTGTAAAGCCGTGGTCGGCGTCGCCTTCGATGTAGGTCATGAGGCGAAAAAGCTTGAGATAGCGAAACATCAGCTTGTATTCACCAGGATCGTTGCGGTGAACGTTGAGCGTAATCTGGCTGGCACGGTAGAACACTCCCTGTACCTGGGACAGGTTGTAGCGATGCAGCAGGGCTGCAGGAGTGGGTGGGTCAAAAGCCACTAAAATTCGATTTTCCTGCAGGTCGGCATAGAGTCCTTGGCGAATGTGGGCGACTTCTACGTCTCGCTCCAGTTCTTGGCTAAGCTGCTGGGCCAAAACCGTCAAGGTTTGCTCGCTCTGGGACGGACTGGAGACGCTCTGTGCTGACAGGGCAAAAACGCGCTGGCGTAGTTCAATTGGCTCTAGGGGACTGACAATGTCAAAGGTGCTGAAGCCACTGCGCAGTAGATGAGCCAGTCCACGCTTGATGCGATAGTCGGTTTCTTCCCCTTCAATTTCCTGAAGCTGCTGGTTGAGCCGGGATTGGGGCTGATCGACTGCCTGCTGGAATAGGGTAATTAATTCCTCGGCTGTCTGGAGGTTGGCAGCGGTCAGGGCCAAGCGCTTGGGCGTAACGCTTTCACCATTGAGCCGATAGATAAGCAGATCGCTAGTTAACGTGGGTCTATCCTCTAACGACTTGGCGATGGCACTGCTCAACATAAATTTGAGCAACTGAATCGGCTGGGTTTCCCTGCAGGCAGGCCGCAAACTTACGGGCGGCTTCGCGATAGTTCTGCTGATAGTACAGAATGAGCGCTGTTTCAAACTCGGTTTTGTTAGCTAGTTTGCGATCGCGTACCAGAGGCGGATCGGCATCAAACACCTCATAGACGCTGACAAACTCGGTTTTACCTCTCGCCTGTACCCGGTCAATTACTCGCATACTGTACTGACCCATATCCTGTAGCTGCAAAAACGTATAGTGAGAGATCAGCAGCGACACCTGATATTGCCGAGTCATCCGCTCAATGCGAGCGGCCACGTTGACCGTATCACTAATAACGGTGCTATCCATCCGATTTTTACCGCCGACAGTACCTAGCATCAACGGCCCGGTATTAATGCCAATGCCAATTTGAATCGGCACGTAGCCTTTGCGAGTACGTCTGCTATTGTAATCGGCGAGGCGCTGCAGCATGGACAAACTAGCCCTGATGGCGTCATCGGCCCGGCCACTAAAAAGCGCCATGATGGCGTCACCGATATATTTGTCGATGAAGCCGTTACACTCCGCGATCGCTGGCTCCATGCGGGAGAGAAAAGCATTGATAAAGCGGAAGTTTTCTGCTGGCGTCATCTGCTCCGACAGCTGCGTAAAGTCCAGAATGTCGGCAAACAAAACCGACATTGTCTGCTCTACCTGATCGCCTAAATGTACGTCTACAATGCTGTCTTTTTGCAAGAATTGCAAAAACTCCTGGGGTACAAAACGGCCATAGGCCAAATTGATTTTAGAGAGACGCAGATGGGTTCGGATCCGCGCAATTAGCTCGTCTTTAGAAACGGGTTTTGTTAGGTAGTCATTGGCCCCCGCATCTAGCCCTTCTACAATGTCGGGAATTTGCCCCTTAGCTGTTAGCATCACAACTGGCAGCTCATGCGCCGGAAAGCGCTGGCGTACCCGCCGACAGACTTCATAGCCAGTCATCTTCGGCATCATCACATCTAGCAGTAATAAATCTGGCCGCAGTCCCTTTTCTATTAAATCCAGTGCTTCTGGCCCATTGGCAGCCTGCAAGACGCCGTAGTGGTGGATTTGCAGATGATTGGCAATAACCTGACGGTTAATTAGCTCATCATCTACGACTAGAATCTTCAGTATTTCTGGGTTGAGGGATAGCCGCTGGGTGGCCTCTTCTAAATTGGAATCTAAAGAATCTGTTGTCAATGGGCTGATTTCAGTTACCACCGGAATCACAATTTCTGGTGAGTCTAATGGGTCTGGGCTGGTAGGTGAGGTCTTGAATAGCCGCTTGGTAGGTGACCAAGCGATTGGCAAGGTAAAAGTGAACTGCGAGCCAGCGCCTATTTGCGACACGACCTGAATTACGCCACCATGTAGCTCTACTAGCTGCTTGGTCACGGCTAGCCCCAATCCGGTACCGGAGTAGGTGCGAGTAGTAGAGCCATCTCCCTGCTCGAAGGGTTCAAAAATTTTCTGCAACTGCTCAGGCGCAATTCCCAGCCCTGTATCAGAGACTGTGACTGCGAGCTGGCCGATGAAATCTGAATCAGAGGCAGGTAGAGCCTCAGCCTCTGATTCGTCACGAGTCTGGGGGCTGGCTTTCACCTGGGCTGAAACGCCAACCATGCCGGTTTCGGTAAACTTGACCGCGTTGTCAATCAGATTATGCAGAATTTGCTGTATGCGATTTTCATCGGCTAGGGCCATTGGTAGATGAGGCGAGACAGCATTGATTAGCTGTAGTTTTTTAGCGCTAGCCCCAGGGCGATTGAGGGCTAAAACAATCTCAGCAATTTCTCTAAGACCAATGGGCTTGAGCTGAAGCGCCAAAGTCTGATGGCGCATTTTGGAAAAATCCAAAATATCATTGACCAGCGTTGCTAACCGCCGCCCGCTGGTGACAATCATGGCTAAGTTGGCCCGCGTTAGGGGGGGAAGAGACCCGGTCGCGCCATCGATTAAAGACTCGGCAATGCCAATAATGCCGTTTAGCGGTGTGCGCAATTCGTGGGAGGTATTAGCCAGAAACTCGTCTTTGAGCTGATCGAGGTGCTGTAGCTCCGTGTTTTGGGTTTCTAAGGTTTCAAAAGAATGCTGCAGCTGCTCTGCCATTTGTTCAAAGGACGTAGCGAGTTCAGCCAGTTCCTCAAATCGGGCTTCGGGCAAAGGCTGATCCCAGTTGCCAACGGCTAGCTGTTTGGCTGCAGTGTTGAGTCGCAAAATTGGCTTGACAACCCAACGAGAAGTCATCGCTGCAATCAGGCTGGCAATAATCAGAGAGCCGACGCATAGCCAAGCTGTATTGCGATTGCTGGCGGCAATTTGGGTCATAAAGTCAGCTTCTGGAATCACCGTGACAATCAGCCAGTCCAGTCGATTCCCATCTCGAAAAGGCACCACTCTGACTAACTGCCGTCTCTCATTAAGTAGAAAGCTAAACTGCTTCACCCGCTTGATTTGATTGAAGCTGCCGTAGTCCTCTAGCAGGGCCAAAGCCGTGTTCTTAATCAGGGGTGACTGGCTAGCGGTGGCCTGGAGGCGCTGCGGCTGCTCACGGGTACTGACAAATGGCAGCTCCTGAGCTGAACTGGCGACAACTTCACCAGAGCGTTCGATGATAAATGCCTGACCGTTTTCGCTGATGCGCAAGTCTCGTAAAAATTCACTAATTTGCTCAAGGGTGAGATCAGCCGCTAAGACCCCCTGAAGCTGACCGCGATCGCCATAGACAGGCGCAGCCGGAGTAATGCCGAGCCGAGCATAATCGTGGGAGGCAAAGCGATAGATCGGACTCCAGGTTTGCTCACCAGCGCTAACCGCCGCTTGATACCAGGGACGCAGGCGCGGATCGTATGTTTGGGTATCCATCAGCTCAATTTGACGGCCCTGAGCGTTCAGGCGATAGGTGGCTCGCTGAGGCACAGAGTCACTATCGGTGTACCAAAGTACCTGTTCGCCATCCTGGCGCCGCTGCACACCGACAAAGGCTCCGGTTTCGCTGCCAAAGTAAAGGCTACTTAGATACTCAGCCGCTTGTAGCTGGTGCCAAAAGTGGCGTTCCAACGAGGCTAAGTCTGTCGCTGATAGATCATCGCTGGCGATCGCGCTCAGACTCTGCTCTAAAGCCCAGGTTGGCTGCACCAGATAGTCTTGCACATGATCTTCAATGCGAGCGCTAATTTCCTGACTGAGCTGAGTTGCTAAGGACTGAACTGCCTTTTGACCATTGCGAAAAGAAATCCAGGCGGTGAGACCGACAACGGCTGTCACCTGCACCACAAAGGAGACCACAAGCACGTTGCGCAGCGGCAGCTTGCCTGACGCTTTGGAGAGAGAACGCTTGAGGGAGAAGTGGGCCATAGGACGTGAAGCTATCAGGCTGGCTACTATCGATCTGTCGTTTTGGCTGACTGGTCAGTTGTGCTTGCGCTTTGGCTGGCGGCGGCCACAGCTAGACCTGGAACTAGGCTAGGTAGGATCTGTTCTGCATTCACTAAAGCCGAAGCCGTCAGCGGCTCAAAATTGTCAGTCTCAAAACCGATTTAGGTAGATTCACCACAGCTTAATTATCGATAGTTTTCCACTCAAACTAAATTTTTTAGCGAAACTCCAGCTAAATGGCCTAATTACCCGGCAAAATTTAAAGCTTTTATGGCTTCTATACTGATCAATAGGAGTAATTTCACTTTGTTTTGTAGATCGAGGCTTAAGCGTTAGCTCGTTTTTCAAGAGCACGGCCCAGTTGCGATCGCGTAACACATTTTTCGGATATTCAACTCCTAATCTACCCACATCAGCCTTATTGCATAGCTAACCTTGATTCAATCTGAAACGCTTGATTTGCTGGAATGGCCTCGTCTTTGTCAACAGCTTGCCACCTTTGCGGCCACTAAGCTAGGGGCAATTGCGGCGCGTCATTTGCATTTGCCTGATAGTCAGGCAGGTAGCGAGTACCTGCTTTCTCAAACGCGGGAGGTGGACTGGCTAGAGAGCGAGACGATCGGGCTGAGCTTCAGCGGCGTAGAAGATATCAGCGCGGCGCTAGAGCGGGTTGAGAAGCAGGGAATGCTATCTGGCAAACAACTGCTGGCGATCGCCACGACGCTGAACGGGATGCGCCAGCTACGGCGGCTGATTGATGCTCATGCTGATGACTTGCCGGTGCTGAGCGAGCTAATCGCTGATTTGCGCACTTCTCCGGAGCTAGAGCAGGCCATTCACCACGCCATTGATGACTTAGGCGATGTGACCGATCGCGCTAGTCCTAAGCTGGGAGGCATTCGCAGCCAGCTCAAGCAGGGGCGCGATCAGATTCAGCAGAAGCTGCAGCGGATTCTGCAGCGGCAGGCCGGAGCCGTGCAGGAACAGTTGATTACGCAGCGGAGCGATCGCTTTGTGATTCCGGTGAAAGCACCGCAGAAAGATGCGATTCCCGGCATTGTCCATGACGCCTCTACCAGCGGGGCCACCCTCTATATTGAGCCGCAAAGCGTGATTGAAATGGGCAACCGCCTGCGGCAACTGCAGCGACAGGAAAAAACGGAAGAAGAAAAAATTCTGCGGCAGCTTTCAGAGCAGGTTGCCGAAGTGCTGCCGGATCTAGAGCATCTGCTGGCGATCGCCACAACCCTTGATCTAGCTACGGCCCGCGCCCGTTATTCCCGCTGGCTGCAGGCCTCACCGGCGTCTGAACAGCCTGCTTAGAACTAGATGGACTATTGAGCCAAACTACCTTTATTAGTAGACAAGAGAGCGCATAAACTAAGCTGGCAATACGGCTACGACAGACTGCGCCTGATTTAG
>JAAHIC010000312.1 GCA_010671965.1 Leptolyngbya sp. SIO4C5 | reverse complement strand
GTCGCCCAATAAGACTACCAGCAGGGTGACGATGACGATCCCCTCCGGCAGAATCGTACCGGCATTGAGCTGCGCGGCAAGATTGGTCACATCCATTAGCCTAAATACCTCGAACAGTCAGCTTAGGGAGCTATTACAGGTAAAATTGCCTCGCCCAGGCTAAAGCCGCACAGCCATTTTCCAAACTGGAAACAAAGACGGCCCTATGGGCGATCGCTCAACTCCCTTAGCAATGTAACATCTCTACAACTAAGCAGCATAACTAAGCAGTGCAATATTTCCGTCCCTTTCATCATCGGCCTCAGACCGAGAAGTTCGGCAACCCGCCTAGACGAACTCGTCACTTTCGATATAAGCCTATTAAATAGGAGGGGACGGCTAGCTCACGTTTGGACGCTAACTCATATAGACGAAGCCGTTTTTGCGGAATCATGGTTTTCGATCGTGAAGCCATAACCGATCTCAAAACTCACTGTCGTCTATGACCAGTCCGTAAACCCAACAGGCGATCGCTTACTTTACAGGGCTTAAAAAATGTTTAATTTGTTTTTAACCTGCAAGTTATCGCAGTATAGATTTGGGAATATTGCGGCAAAGGCGGTTTGGATGTGACCTGTCATTAGCGTCTACAAAGTCAGCCTGGTTTCCTCAAACCCTCTATTCCGACAGCAGATAGATTTTTCTATCTATATTAAAAGAAGTTTTAACGGCCTGAGACGTTTACAGCCCTATGTCAACTCTCGTCATTGTTGAGTCGCCCACCAAGGCGAAGACCATCCGTAACTATTTGCCTTCTGGATACCGCGTCGAAGCGTCGATGGGGCACGTTCGCGATCTGCCGAAGTCAGCTAGCGAAATCCCCCCTGCCGTTAAGGGGGAGAAATGGGCCCAGCTGGGCGTCAACACGGAAGCTCAGTTTGAACCCCTCTACGTTGTTCCTAAAGACAAAAAGAAAGTTGTCAAGTCTCTCAAAGACGCCCTGAAGCAGGCTGATGAGCTGGTTTTGGCGACTGACGAAGATCGCGAGGGAGAGAGCATTAGCTGGCACTTACTGCAGCTTTTAAAGCCTAAAGTGCCCACCAAGCGTATGGTCTTTCATGAGATTACGGAAGAGGCCATTCAGGCAGCGTTAGAGAACTGCCGCGATATCAACGATCAGCTAGTGCGGGCACAGGAAACGCGGCGAATTTTAGACCGACTGGTGGGCTACACCCTGTCACCGCTGCTATGGGAAAAAATTGCCTGGGGTCTTTCAGCCGGACGGGTTCAATCGGTTGCCGTTAGGCTGCTAGTGACTCGCGAGCGGGAGCGACGAGCTTTCCGCAAAGGTTCCTACTGGGATCTCAAGGCCACGCTGCAGCACGACAAAAGTGATTTTGAGGCGAAGCTGTATTCTTTGGCAGGTACCCGCCTAGCCAATGGCAGCGACTTTGATGAGAATACGGGCCAAATTGCCGCAGGGCGCAATGTTGTTCTGCTGAACGAGGAACAGGCCAGAGCTTTACAGACGCGGCTAGAGGCCGGAGCCTGGACGGTTACCAATATCGACGAGCGGCCTTCTAACCGCAAGCCTTCGCCCCCTTTCACCACCTCAACGCTGCAGCAGGAATCTAACCGCAAGCTGCGCATGTCGGCTCGCGAAACTATGCGAGTGGCTCAAAGCCTTTACGAAAAGGGCTACATCACCTACATGCGGACGGACTCGGTGCATTTGTCGCAGCAGGCGATCGCGGCAGCGCGAAGCTGCGTGGAAACTCGCTACGGCCAGAACTACCTCAGCCCCAAACCCCGTCAGTATGCCAACAAGAGCAAAAATGCTCAGGAAGCTCACGAAGCGATTCGTCCGGCAGGCAGCACCTTCCGTACCCCCCAAGAAACGGGACTGCGCGATAAAGAGCGGGCCTTGTACGACCTGATCTGGAAGCGGACAGTGGCCACTCAGATGGCGGAAGCCCGTCAGACTCATATCACGGTGCAGATTGAGGTTGAGGACGCTAATTTTAGAGCCAGCGGCAAGCGAATTGACTTTCCAGGATTTTTCCGCGCCTATGTAGAAGGTTCAGACGACCCCGACGCAGCGATCGAGGATCAGGAAGTAACCCTACCCAATCTAAAGGTAGGGGATGGGCCAGAATGCCACAGCCTCGAAGCCATCGGCCACGAAACCCAACCACCTGCCCGCTTCACTGAGGCATCCTTAGTGAAAACTTTGGAGAGCGAGGGCATCGGTCGGCCCAGCACCTACGCCAGCATCATTGGCACCATTGTCGATCGCGGCTATGCTCAGCTTACTAGCAACAGTCTGATTCCGACGTTCACGGCGTTTGCGGTGACAGACCTGCTGGAGAAGCATTTTCCCGACCTGGTAGACCTCAGCTTTACGGCGCGAATGGAGCGCACCCTAGACGAAATTTCCGTAGGGGATGCGGAGTGGCTACCCTATCTCAACCAGTTTTATCTGGGGGATGAGGGCTTAGAGCAGCAGGTACAGCAGCGCCAAAGTCAAATTGATCCTGACACGGCTAGAACTATTGATTTAGAGAACCTAGCGGCAAAAGTGCGCATCGGTCGCTATGGCCCCTATTTGGAAGCGGAAAGCGATGACGGACAGGTAAAAGCGTCAATTCCGCAGGATGTGACGCCGGCTGACTTGGATGCCGATCAGGTGGAAACCCTGCTGAAGCAGAAGACCGAAGGCCCCGACAAAATTGGACTGCACCCGGAGACAGGAGAGCCTATTTACATCCTGATTGGAACCTACGGCCCCTACGTGCAGATGGGGGAAAAGACGGAGGAAAATCCTAAACCCAAGCGGGCTTCTGTGCCGAAGGGAACGCCGATGGATGCCGTTACCCTGGAGATGGCGGTAGGACTGCTGTCCCTACCTCGCCTACTGGGTACCCATCCTGAAACCGGCGCTAAGATCAAAGCCAGCATTGGCCCCTATGGCCCCTATATTGTTCACGATCAGGGGAAAGAGGGCAAAGACTATCGATCGCTCAAAAAAGACGACAGCGTGCTCGAAATCACCCTAGAGCGAGCCTTAGCAATTTTGGCCGAGCCTAAGAGTCGGCGCGGTCGGCGCAAGGCCGCTGAACCGCTAAAGCAGTTGGGCAATCATCCGGAGGACGAGCAGCCAGTCAATATTTATGACGGTCCCTATGGTTTTTACGTCAAGCATGGCAAAACCAATGCCTCCCTACCAGAGGGTAAAAAGCCAGACGATATCACCCTGGAGTTGGCCCTAGAGCTGTTAGAGGCGAAACAGGCTACCAAGAAAAAGTCGGGCCGCAAGTCCACGAAATCTACGGCTAAGTCTTCTGCCAAGTCAGCGGCTAAAAAGTCCACGCGCAAAACCACGACCAAGAAATCTACCACCAAGAAAACAACGGGTACTACCGCTAAGAAACGAACCACCCGCAAGAAAGCAACCGACGATACTTCATCGGAAGAGAAAAAAGCTTCCTAGGGAGCAGATTTATGCTGACGCTTTATCACACGCCGCTCTCTATCAACTCCCGCCGGGTATGGGTGGCGCTGCTGGAGAAAGGACTGGCGTTTGATCTCGTTGAAGTTGATTTAGGCGGTGAGCAGTTCCAGGCCAATTTTCTGGCGCTGAACCCGTTTCACCACATTCCGGTACTGGTGGACAATGACTTCACGGTGATTGAATCCTTGGCGATTCTGGACTACTTGGAAGCGATGTATTCATCGCCGCCGCTGATGCCCTGTGCTCCCCAAGCGATCGCCCGCGTGCGCATGGTGCAGATGGTGACGCTGAATGAGCTGCTGCCGGCGATGACGCCGCTCATTCGCAAGATGATGGGGTTTGGTGAGCCGGATGCTGAAGCGATCGCTCAGTCAATGCAGCAGGCTGAGGTGGTGCTGCAGTTCTGGGAACAAATCCTGGGAGAGGATGAATTTTTGGGCGCTGATCATCTCAGTTTGGCCGACATTGTAGCGGGCACGGTTGCTGCTTGGTTCCCGGACTTGGAGGTATCGCTGACAAACTACCCCAAGCTGGCGCGCTGGCGCGATCGCCTGATTCAGCGTCCGGCTTGGCAAAAAACGCAGCCTACCGCTGAAGCTCTAGCAGCCTTTCGCGATCGAATGCGGCAGCTAATGGATCAGCGGCAGAACTCGTAGGGTAGACAGGGCTACCCTACCTGATGCAGGCAAGTTTTTAAGTTTATCCCTGATTTTTGAGATAGGCCAAAACTGCCTCTGCCGTAATCTGCGACATGGGCCGCCCCTGCTGCTCAGATGCTGCCTTTAGCTGCGCATAGACATCGTGGGTAATGCCAATACGGTGACGGCTGCCACCCTGGGGCGGCGTTGCTGATTCCAGATGGCGGGCATCTGTAGACGTGTAGTTTTCGACGTACTGACGAATGGTCTCTAGCCCAACGCGATCGCAAAAATCACCGAAGCTCTCTTGCCCCTGGCGTGACTCCCGGAAATAGACAAAGATAGGCTCTAGTCCCTTTTCTAACTCGTCTATATGGAGGCGATCGACATAGGGCCGAGCCAGCCGGGTTTGGTTAGGGGATCCCCCTAGCCAAATCTGGTAGCTGTCGGGGGCACTGCCGACAAAGCCCAGCTCTGCCATGTAAGGACGGGCGCAGCCGTTGGGGCAGCCGGTCATGCGAATGACAAAGTGCTCACTGCTCAGGTCTAACTTGGTGAGTAGAGCTTTGAGGCGGTCGATGATGCTGGGAATGATCCGCTCCGACTCGGTAATTGCCAGTCCGCAGGTGGGCAGGGCCGGGCAGGCCATTGAGTAGCGCACTAGCGGATCAACTTCGGCTTCGGCCTGAATCCCGCAGCGATCGAGAATTTCCTGAATCGCGGTCTGATCAGCCGGATCGATCTCGTAGAGAACAATATTGTGGTTAGCGGTGAGGCGAATCGGCAGGTGAAAGCGCTCAGAAATTTCCCGCAGCGCCGTTTTGAGCTGCAGTTTGCCGTTGTCATGAACGCGGCCATTTTCTACCGAAATACCAAAAAATAGCTTGCCATCGCCCTGTTCGTGCCAGCCCAGGTAGTCGTAGTATTTCCATTCCGGCAGCGGCTTGAAAGGTTCCAGCTTTTTGCCAAAGAAGCCTTCAACCGTTTCCCGAAATTTTTCCACGCCCCAGTCATTGATCAGGTACTTCATGCGGGCATGACGGCGATTAAAGCGATCGCCATAGTCTCGCTGGGTAGCGACGATTGCCTTCAACAGGTCGTAGACATCTTCTTTGGCTACGTAGCCAATCGGATCGGCCAGACGGGCAAAGGTTTCTTCTTTGTTGTGAGTGCGGCCCATGCCGCCTCCGGCCAGAACGTTGAAGCCCTGCAGCTCTCCGGCTGCGTTTGTCATCACAACCAGGGTGACATCCTGGGTATAGATGTCAATGGAGTTGTCCCCCGGTACCGTCACCGCGCATTTAAATTTGCGCGGCATGTAGTAAGTGCCGTAAATCGGCTCTACGCTGTCGTGGACAATTGTGCCGTTGCCGTTGCGCTGCCGAGCGGCGACGACCTCCGGCGCTTCTTCCGCCGTAATTGCTTTTTCTCCGTCCAGCCAGATTTCGTAGTAGGCTCCGGTTTGCGGGGCTAGCAAATCAGCAATGTTGTCAGCATACTGACGGGCATAGACGTACTCCGTCCGATCTTGGTATGGGGCTGGCGGAGCCATGACGTTGCGGTTGATATCGCCGCAGGCACCCAAAGTAGACCCCATACTGCGGACAATAGCTGCTACCGTCTCTTTGAGATTCTTTTTAAGAATGCCGTGAATTTGAAAGCCCTGACGGGTAGTGACTCGCAGCGTATGATTACCGTATTCCTCGGAAAGGCGATCGAGGGTCAGCATCAGCTCTGGCGGAATAAAGCCGCCTGGGTTGCGCGTCCGCAGCATGAACTGATAGTCCTTTTCCTGTCCTTTCACCCGGA
>JAAHIC010000311.1 GCA_010671965.1 Leptolyngbya sp. SIO4C5 | reverse complement strand
TCCTGGCTGGGAGCAAGAAGCCCCCAGCCAGGCTCAATTAAGCCACCCTCTTCCAGCTTTTGCGTGTCTAGAGCCAAGGCCAGCGCCACAACATCAGCCTCCAGACCATCTAATACGGCCCGCGTTTGAGAGCCTGAGCCACCATAGCTTTGGTTGAATACAACGTCTTGCCCGGTCTCGTCCTGCCACTGCTCAACAAACTGGGGAATGATTTGCTCATAAGCCGCTTGAGTCACGGCATACGACACCAGCGTCAGTTCCACCTTCTCGGCTGGAGCTGGCGTTTCAGACGAGGTTCCAGCATCGGCACTGGGTGTCGTGCCAGAGCTACAGGCTGAGAGAGCCCCCATCACTCCAATTCCGACCGCCAGCAGAAGCGCCGTTCGGCGGGACACAGCATACCTATGACCAGACAATCTCAGATCAGATAACGGCTGGTGGGTAGCCGCTTGAGTTGCCGTGCGATCGCGCGGCGAGCGTGGTGATGACGACATGAATAACCTCCAGAAAATGAGGACGGGTTAACGAAGCGGTTGTCCTTAGGAAAAGACTGTAACACAAAAAAATCTAATATGAATCACAAAACATTTCAAATACATCTTGAGATTGTTTCTACTTGACATGCAGGATCAATGAGCTTAGCGTGGATGAAGCTTATTTCGGCGATCGCGCTTCACGAACCGCCCGTGATCGGTAAACCTTTTGAATAAACTAAGGATTGAACAACGCGATGGGCATTAAAGTCGAAAATATTTCTAAGCGATTTGGTAACTTCCAAGCCTTACAGCCAGTCAGCCTTGAGGTGAAAACAGGTTCGCTGGTCGCGCTGCTAGGGCCGTCTGGCTCAGGCAAGTCGACGCTGCTGCGGCTGATTGCTGGACTGGAGGTGCCAGATTCAGGCAGCATTTATCTGTCTGCCCACAACTCGACCCATCAACGAGTGCAAGACCGCAATGTCGGCTTCGTGTTTCAGCACTACGCCCTGTTCAAGCACCTGACCGTGCGAAAAAATATCGCTTTTGCTATGGAGATTCAGCGCTGGCCGCGAGAGCGAATTAAGCGACGGGTCGAAACGTTGCTAGATCTAGTACAGCTAGGCAATCTGGGCGATCGCTATCCGGTCCAGCTTTCAGGCGGGCAGCGTCAACGGGTGGCGCTGGCACGAGCATTGGCGATCGAGCCTCAGGTGCTGCTGCTGGATGAGCCATTTGGCGCATTAGATGCAAAAGTCCGCAAGGATCTGCGTGACTGGCTCCGGCGTCTACACGATGAGGTTCACGTGACGACAGTTTTTGTCACTCATGATCAAGAAGAAGCAATGGAAATCGCAGATGAAATCGTCATTATGAATCAAGGACAAATTGAGCAGGTTGGCTCACCCGCAGCGATATACGAAAATCCTGCTACGCCGTTTGTCATGAGTTTTATTGGGGCAGTCAATGTGCTGTCGCCCGATCCAACCTGGCGATCGCTGCATCAAAACCTGCCAGCCCAGGGCGAGGTATTTTTGCGTCCTCACGATATTGAAATTTTGCCAACGGCAACCTACGGCAGTTCCCTAGCAACCATTCAGCGAATCGTCCATCTTGGCTGGACCATTCGGCTAGAAATGACGCTAGAAAATGCCCAATCTGTTGTCGCTTGCCTCAATCACGAGCAATTTCAGACACTGCAGTTCAAGCCTCAGCAGACTGTGTTTATTCAGCCTAAGTCAATTCGTACGTTTGAGCAGTCCGCCACTCTTGAGTCAGTACTGAGGTAATTCTGGCTGCTGGGCTAATTCATTTTTGGGCTTGTCCAGCTCAAGAACGCGATCGCTGCATCCAAGCAGTTTCGGCGTTTATCCGCTGAGCTGTTTATGATCTGTTGTCAAGTGCCCTAAAAGGGGGCTTTACCCAAAGTTTAGGGGACGCGGCATAGCTTCTCTAGGCACCGCCCATGACATCAATAAATGAACCAGTAGTGAAAGAAGATTGGTCTGACAGCAGCCACAGAATCGCCTGTGCAACTTCTTCTGCTTTGCCACCGCGCTGTAGGGGAATGGATGACTTTACTCGGTTTACTCTGTCTGGCTCACCGCCGCTGGCATGAATATCTGTGTAGATGAAGGCGGGGCGAACCGCATTGACTCGAATGCCTTCAGCCGCAACTTCTTTAGCCAGTCCGACTGTCATTGTATCAATGGCTCCTTTAGAGGCCGCATAGTCAACATACTCATTAGGAGAGCCGAGCCGAGCAGCGCCGGATGAGACGTTGACGATAGCACCGCCGTTACCGCCCTGCAGAGTAGACATCCGCTTTATGGCCTCTCTAGCACATAGAAAGCTGCCAATGACGTTGGTTGAGAAGACGCGGTTTAGCCGCGCTACCTCCATGCTATCGACCCTCTTTTGCGGTTCTAGAATACCTGCATTGTTGACCAAAGCCGTGAGCGGGCCTAGCTGCTCGTCTACTTCAGCAAAGAGACGAAGGATGTCAGGTTCTGAAGCAACATCAGCAGCGATCGCAATGGCATTGCGGCCTTGCTGCTTGACCAAACGGACAACGTTGTTAGCGGCGGCTTGGTTCTGGAGATAGCTGAGGCAGATATCGTAGCCTTCAGCGGCAGCTAAACAAGCGGTGGCAGCGCCGATGCCACGACTCCCGCCTGTCACTAGCAGCACCTTATTCATAGATAGAAACCTCGAGAGAAGACGCACAGGAAATTATATGGCTTCACTTATCAAGCCTTACAGCAAGCTATAGACCCTAGAAGGGAGCTACTCACCAAAATGAGCTAGCTGTGATCCACCAACCGCAAAATCTTCCCAGCCTTAAACTCAAACTTGGAACGGCCATTTAATCGGAGTGTCTGTCCGGCTTCCATGATGAATTCCTCCCATACCGGGTCATGCTAGAACCAACCAGAATAGGCCAACTAACACCAGGCTCATCGTCCCCACAAGATGTTCCATCTGTTCCATAGCGCGGGGCAGAGTGACAGAAACCTTTTGTACCAGCAGGGCATAGACCAACCACCCCAGTCCGAGGATAGCCGGAGTTTTAACCAAGTTGGCGGGGGTGTAAGCGTTTAGGTAGAATCCGCTAGCGACCACTAGTCCGCCAAGCAGCAACAGTATGGCGGGCCAGAAGCCAGGAGCTGTGGATTTTTCCGTCTTTTGCTGATGGGGCAAAGAGATCAGCCGGGCAAAGACGATGACCGTTCCAACAGACGCAACATTCATGGCGATCTGCTGCCAGGGGAGTAGACTTTTCAAGGTCAGAGTTTTGGCCCCAAACCCGACTAGCAGCGGTATGCCTGCAATTGAAAGTCCCGCCAGCGTGAGAGGCAGCCAGACCGCTCGGTTCATGGGAGTCTGGCGCAGTTGATTGAGATTGCGGCTGGGTAAACTGCCGGTCGTCAAAAACAGGGTCGCCTTAGCCAACCCGTGACTCAGGGCGTAGAAGCCCCCCACCTGAGGAGCCGCTAGCACAAACCCCATCTGGGAAATGGTACTGAGGGCAAAGATCCGCTTGATATCAGTCTCAAACATAGCAAAGGTTATACCCAAAACGGCAGTGCCAAGGCCGAGGAGACGAATGGTCGTATCCATACTGTCCATCAGTTGGGCCAGGCGTAGAAGGGGAAACACGCCAGTCTTGATAGCTACGCCGGACAACATGGCCGATACGGGCACTGCCGCTTCTGAGTGAGTCATGGGCAGCCAGAGGCCCGAGACAAAAATGCCTCCTTTCGTGAATAATCCCACCAAAATCAGCACTATGGCATCAACCGGGGCTTGGCTTAGACCGCTAAAGGCGAAGGAGTTGTTAGCCTGGTACACCAGCACTGTCCCTATCAGATAGAACAGCATGGCCGTATTGCTGATAAACAGGTAACGCAGCGCCACCCAGATGGTTCGATCCGTGCGAGGGTAAGCAATGAGTAGAAAAACGGCAATGCTGATAACTTCTAGGGCCACATATAGACTCATGAAGTCGGCACAGGCAAAAACGGCGTTGACGCAGCCGTGAAGAATACTCAGCTGTGTGTAGAAGAATGCGGACCGGCCACTTTGCCAGACATAGAGCAGTACTGCCGTCGTCACTAACCCGTTAGTAAGGATAAAAAAACCGCTTAGGGGATCTAGCAGCAGAGTAACCCCGAAGCTATCCAGCAGATTCAGGGTGAGAGGATTCGGGTCAAGAATCAGCCTGAGACCGCAGGCGCAGGAAGCGATCGCAACGCCTATGCTCATAACTTGGGCTACCCTCGGCAACAAATAACTAATTAGCCCTAGAAATAGCGGCAGGACCAGCCAGACAATAGTTAATGTCAACATCGCAGGACAGGTATTGTTAAAGATGGCAGAACTCTGTGCGTTTACAAAGATAGACTTCAGTAAATACTTAACCAATAAACCATAGCTTTATGTCTATACTTTATTGCAGTCTACTTTAGAAACATCATTGTTGTCTAACTCTTAATGATTTTGCTCTGCTTGAGCATCAAGTCTGAGGGGGGGACTGGCCAAGCGGATCCGTTGAGTATCGATGATTATTGAGGTTAAGCTTAATTACTGAATGAAGCACTTCAGCTTTCCCAACATGCACCCCGAAATTGGCAATATCAACTGGGTCGATTTCGGGAAGGGCTAGACGACTTTGAAACCAGCTTTGCGGGCCCACTGGAACTGCTGGAACGGAACAAAGTCTATGTTCATCAGCATACGGTGCTGCTGGATCGGGCGCTGACCTGGGAACGCAACCAAAAGCAAACCCGCTATTTGCTGATTGGCAGCGATCGCGAACAGGCTCAACATTGATGAACGCGATCGCTCGAACGCACCTCGATAATTCTCAGCATTTAGGAGGGTGGTTATACTGAATACTTCTACCTACTTAGCCATGTCGGGGCATTAGGCTGATGTGATTCCACCTAAGACCCTCATACAGGATCTTAGGTGGAAACTTTCCCTCGAATTACGAGTTATCCTGCCTCAAGTTGTCTATGAGGGCGCAGTGGGAGGTTGTCTATGAGTCTCCAGAGTCTGAATCCACTAATAGCACTGATAATTTTTTCAACTTTTTCAACTTGAAAAGCTCAAAACACATACCTTGGTATAAGTTATGAGCATCTAAAATCAGTGGTGTGTCGAAGGAAAGTAGTAGTTTCCAAGCTTTTGGCAGGAGAGGGAACCGTAGGGCGATATGGAGAGTTACTAAAATTAGGTCGCAGAGGTGATAAGTTGATTCCACATCATGTGCCCTCCGACGCATACATGGCAGCTAAAGTGTCAGGCTATACGCGCAATATGGGAATTGCTATCACGATGGAGCATCCAGCACCAGGGGTAGATGGTCGTCATCGGCAAACGCTTTCCTACGGGCAACCTCCAGATTTGAGCCTCTCTCCCAGGCAAGTGCTTACTAGAGAAATTCAAGATCTGTGATCGCTCTATCAGCGAGAAGACGTCTACACAGAAATCGTCAAGCAGGGTTTACGAGCAATTATCTAACTGAACAAATCGGCTTGGACGGGTGTTTTTGGAGAAGGAGTATCCGGTATGAGTCAAAATCCACTGATTGATGTACTAGAAGCAAATCGGTTATTGCGATCGCCCGATGAAGTTGCTCGCTTTGAACAAACCCTGGAAAAACTGGCTCAAAACCCTGACCCTGCTGATCTCCCCAGTCTGCACCTGATTCTGGATGATGCCTGTGAGCAACCAGAAGTGATGTTTAGTTTGGTACACTTTCTCGAATCGTTTGATGTGCAGGAACAGGTGCAAGCCTTTATTCAGGTATTGCCTGAACTAGTCAAACGAGCCGAAGAGTGGACAGCAATTTTGCATTCTCAGATTATGAATGATGCGATCGCGAAAGCAGAATTTGAAGAGAGGATGAGATTGCTGCCTTCTAAAGTATGATGATTTGTACACTAACAATTTAGATAAGGCA
>JAAHIC010000310.1 GCA_010671965.1 Leptolyngbya sp. SIO4C5 | reverse complement strand
CTTAGCGAATTTCAGCTATATTGCTGACGAGCTTTAGCTAAGAAAAATGTTTAATTTGACTATATTTTCGTCTTTTGATTGACTGGGTACAAAAGCTTATGAAAACTATCAAAATATTAGTGGTTGAAGACGAAGCAATTACTCGCGAAGTCCTAGTTGAGCAGCTTGCTGATTTGGGCTACGAGGTTGCAGGCGCAACGGCGTTTGGGGCCGAAGCGGTTCAGCTTGTGGCTGATACTCAACCCAATTTAGTCCTGATGGATATCAAACTAAGATCGAGCGACGTAGACGGGATTACAGCCGCCAATCGGATTCGCGAAGAGTTTGCGGTGCCTGTGGTCTATCTCACGGCCCATTCCGATGCCGATACATTAAAACGCGCTAAGCTAACCGAGCCTTTTGGCTATATCGTCAAGCCTTTTAACGAGCGATCGCTGCAGGCCGCGATTGAAGTAGCACTCTACAAGCACCAAATGGAGCAGCGCCGGATTCAGGACAAGCAGTTTTTAGAGATGCTGCTGCAGTCGATGGGAGATGGCGTAGTCGCCACCAATCATGCTGGGGCTATCACCTATATGAATCCATCGGCTGAAAGAATAACTGGTTGGCCCCAACCGGAGGCTACCGGCCAGGGCATTGAGCAGGTTGTGCAGCTAGTCGATGAGGCGAGCGGTCAGGCAATTCCCCATCCGGTGCGAGAAGTGCTGGAAACGGGGCAGGTGGTTTATTTAAATGATTATGTGGCGCTTATCACCCGCAACGGCGATCGCAAGTCCATTGCAGACAGCGTTTCTCCCCTACATCATGAAGCAGCGCCGATTGGGGCCGTGATGGTCGTGACTGACGTGAGCGATCGTCGCCGGGTCGCAAAGCTACAGCAGATGGCCCAGCAGAGCCAGGAATCGGAAACGGCTATGCGCCAGCTTTTGGCCGCCGAGCAGGAGCTGTCCCGGCTCAAAGATCAGGTGATCGCTACGGTTTCGCACGAGTATAAGACGCCTTTGGCAGTGATTTTGTCTTCGTCTGAGCTGCTGAGAGAGTATCGTCACCGCTTTTCTCCAGAGCAAATTGCCAATCACTTTGATGCTATTCGCAATTCGGTGAGGCTGCTGTCTGATCTCGTCGAGGAACTCGCTCTTTTTAAGCAGACTCAAGATAAAGCTTTCAGCTTTGATCCCCAGCCGGTTTCCCTGGCCGAATTTTGCCAAGAACTGCTGGTCTACTATCAGCTAGCCTCTAGCGATCGCCATTCGTTTCAGCTCAGTTTGCAGTTTACTCAGCCCGCCCCAGTCCTGCTAGACAAGAAAATACTGCGCTATGTCTTAGGTAACTTGCTCAGCAATGCCATTAAGTATTCGCCCGCAGGCGGTCAAATTACGCTAAGCTGCGCGATCGCCAGCCAGCAGATAATTCTACAAGTCACCGATCAGGGCATAGGCATTGAAGCGAGCGATCTAACACAAGTCTTTGCGCCCTTCTTCCGCGCCACCAACGCCGCCGAAATTAAGGGCACCGGCATGGGCCTCAGCATTGCCCAAAACTGCGTTGAGCTACACGGCGGTAAAATTACCGTTGAGAGCCAAGTGGGCCAGGGCAGCACGTTCAGCGTCACGCTGCCGCTGGGGTGGGCTACCTCAGACGTTTCAGAGGCCGCTACAGACGAGGCCGCTACAGATAGAGATTGACTTCAAATTTCGACAATGACCGGGGCGTGGTCGCTAGGCTTTTCTAACTGGCGTGGTAGCACGTCAATCACGCAGCTTTTAGCCTGCGGATACAGGTCATCTGAGAGATAGTGATGATCGATTCGCCAGCCCAGGTTGCGGCGAAAGGAAGCGGCCCGGTAATCCCACCAGCTATAGTGTCTTCCCGCCTCGGTAAACTTGCGAAACGCATCTTGAAAGCCCAAGGATAGAATCTCCTGCAAGGCCGAGCGCTCTGCTGGAGAAGCCATAATATGCGCTTGCTTATTGGCCGGATCATGAATATCGCGATCTTCTAGGGCAATATTAAAATCGCCACAGACCAGCAGCGCCGAATTCTGCTGCAGGCACTGGGAGAGATACTGTTTCAGCAAACCCAGCCAGCGCAGCTTATAGGTATATTTTTCACTGCCTACTGAGGAACCATTGGGCACGTACAGATTGACAATCTGAATGCCCGCCGCTGTCCCCGTAATTACCCGCTTTTGCTCGTCTAAATCGCCGACCTGCTCGGCCTCTACCACAGCCGCAAAACCGTAGCCAACCTCCGCTAGAGGCGCACGGCTGATTAGGGCCACGCCGTTGTAAGCCTTTTGACCGTAGATGTAGCTGTGGTAGCCTAGCTGCTCAAAGGCCGCCACCGGAAAGCTTTCATCCACTACTTTAGTTTCTTGCAAACACAGCACGTCTACGGGTTGCTGCTGCAGCCAGTCGGTCACGTGCGGCAGCCGGGTGCGAATCGAGTTGACGTTCCAGGTGGCAATTTTCATGCTGCAGGCGGTAAGCAAACGCCTCTCAGCTTACAGCAGTTTAAGCAAGAAACGCTAAGCTAGGCACAGGACATTAGCTTGCTGCAGCCGCCGTGAATCAGCCCTTAGAAGGCGACGCCTTGGTCAAAGAAGTCTGTCGTCGTATCCGAGTTGCCCGCAGCTACTGGGATGCCCACAACAACCGCGCCTGTCGCAAAGAGCGAGAGCAGGCTTTAGCCCTTTACAACCAGCTCACCAAGCCCCAAAAAGAAAAAATTCCGCAGGTGCTCAGAGTCTGGCTGCGCTATCGCAGCGAAAAATATTTCGGCGACCACCGTACGCCCCCCGGCACGCCCCAGGGCAAAGCGCGATCGCCTAAGCGCAGGCGGCGTTAGGTCTAATCCAGGCATCCTGAAACTCTAGTGCTAGCCGCCGGATCGTGCCAGAGGCGATCGCATCTTCTAGCAGCGCTAAAAGCTTAGTTTCCCGGTCGCTCAGCGATCGGCCCCAGCTCAGCCGGGCAATTTCGCGTTCGGCTCCCGGCGACAGCTCCCCTAAACTCAGCGCATTGCGTATCAGCAGCTCTAACGACACGCTAGATCTGGTTGTACTGGCAATATCCCACATAGACCCTGATTGCTAAATCATTACTAGCAAGGACTTCACCCGGCGGCAGCCCAATTCCGGGCGCCAGAGTTCACTTTTTGATCTGGCACAGGGGGTACCCTACTCATCCCCCTGCCGCTGCCGCTTGAAGCGACTGTCCTGCCAGGCGTTGCCAATGCCCTGCAAAATGCCGCGTCCCACCAAACCAATGCCGCGCCCTACCAGCTCCGTCAGCACGTAAACTAAACCATTGCCCGCAAAGGAAATTACCCGGCGCAGGCGCGGCGCGATCGCATCCCGGGCCTCAATGGCCAGCGTCACCGCATAGCGCAGCCCGGAGAGCTGGCTCAGTTCTTCCTGACGGGGCGCGTAGAGGGTGGTCGTCTGAATGCCCCGCTCCGTCAGAATCAGCAGCGGATACTGGCTTTCAAACATGGCTCTAGGCTCGCCCACGTAGCTTTGCCAGCGATAGCGCCAAGCCAATTCATTACGGAAGCGCTCAATCTCGCGGGTTGACAGCAGGCGCTGGGTATACAGATTTTTCTTCAGCGCTTCGACATTCGGAAACTGGTTCAATAGCGGCTGGATGACGCCATTGGCGACCTGGATTATGCAGTTTTCTAGCAGCTGCTGGCTCTGGGTGAGGGACTCATAGGCGGCAGCAGGATGGAGCGTCCCGTTGACCAGCATGGGGGACTGAAACAGCAGGTGCTCTAGGAGGGAGGCCACTAAAGGAATGCGATCGAGAGTTTCAGCCTGGACGGTGACTTGCTCAGCTAAAAGCTGGGGCACCACCCCCTGCTCGGTTCCCTCTACCTGAACGGTATAGTATTTGCCGAAAAAGTCGGTGATGACGGCCTGCCACCAGTCGCCTAAAAGCTGTGACTTGCGCTCTACAAGCTGGCCGGGCTGAAGCTGGGAGTAGCGAATATCTTCTAATAAAGTCTCTAGCTGGCGCAGAACCAGGTACAGCAGCTCTCGCTTTTTTTCGGGGCGCAGAATGTCAATTTCTAAGGGCAGGTCTGAGCGATTGGTCAGGGGCGTCTGCAGCTTGCGGAAAACCGCCTCAAAGACAAAGCTGCGAATATCGTCAGGCGTGGTTGTGACTAAGCTGCCAGCGCTGTTGATAGGTGCGATCGCCCGGTCGGTTGGTATCGTAGCGATCGCCCTCGGAACTGTCTCTGATGGTTCGCTGCCAAATATCTGGGGCTGGCTGGCCGCAGAAAAACGCGGCGTTGCCAGCAGCCGGTTGACCAGCCACTTTGCGGCTCGCAGCTCGCGGTAGCGGCCTGCTAGGACAGCCCGGTAAATGGGCGAAGTCACTGCCTGATACTGAGCGATCGCCTCAGTCATCTCCGCTTCAATTTGCTGCAGGTGAGATAGTCTGAGGCTGATGCGCATAGCCGTCAGCGGCCCTGGAATCGGTGTGGGTTCAGGCTCAGGCTGAGGATCAGGGGCAACCGGGCGCTGCCCCCGCGCCGTCTGTCGCACCAGTCGTACCAGCTGCTGCACTGGCATACCCCGCAGGCCATAGTTACTGGCACCTGCCTGTAAAGCAGCCTCCCGCAGAATTGGCTCGCTGTGGGCGCTCAGCACCAAAATTGGCAGTTGGGGAAACTGCGATCGCAGGGTTTGACAGAGCCGCAGCCCTGCTACCTGGGTTGGAGAGTTTTGGCCCAGCCCTAGATCTAAGATGACTAAATCGATCGCCACTGGCGCAGTCGTCGCCTCGGCTGTAGCCGTGAGAACCTGCAGCGCTTCTGCAGCCGTACTGGCTTCGGTCGTGACCTGAAAATCGGGAAAATGCTCTAGCCAAATACGCAAACCCAGCCGAAAAACCGGATCATCGTCAATCAGCATGAGCTGCAGCGGGCGATCGCTCATGGCCTACCAGCCAGAAGAGTCATCATCAGCGGCGGTATCCTCCCAACTTTCACTCGCATCATCGACCCGTTCCAGCGACCACAGATATTCTCGCTCAGCTCGCCAGTTAGCAATGGCGCTGCGAGCCTCGCCGTAGAGTGCCCGGCCCGGCGCAATTTGAGAAGCCCGGTCGATCGCGGCGGTGAGGCTGCCCCGATAGGCCAGTTCTCTTGCTTCTACCAGGATAGGGCGATCCTCAGCCACCTGAATCTGGGCTGTCCAGCCCTGAATGGCCGTCTGGGCCTGATCGTACAGCGCCCGCTCTGGCTCAATCCCTTTAGCCTTCTCAATTGCTTCCTTCAGCTTACCGTCTGCGGCCAGGGTATTGGCCTCTTTCAGAATTGGCTGATCCTGAATCACCTCAATCCGGTTCATCCAGCTGGCAATCCGGGTCTGGGCCTCAATCCGCAAAGCTCGTCCTAGGGCGACTTTCTGGGCCTCAGCAATCGCCGCCTGGTAAGCTGCCACCGTTCCGGCCCCGGCCAGCCGGGTAGCCCGCTGCAGATAGGGCCGATCTTCAATCTGCTCAATCTGGTTTTGCCAGTGAGCCACCAAAGTTTGAGCCTGGGGACGGCGGGGGCGATCGCTGCCAATGAGCCGAGCCTGCTGGGCGGCATAGCGATAGGTTTCTAGCTGGCCGATGCTGGCAACCCAGTTGGCGGTTTGGAGCTGCAGCAGATCTTGGAGTGACTGCTGCCAGGTGGCAAGCTGCGCCTGAGCGTCCTCGTAAAAAGGACTGGTGGGCTGAATCTGCTGCACTGCCGAAATGGCTTCTCTCAGGTTGAAGATATCGCCAATCTGTGGTTCCCAGGTGGACAGATTGCTCACTAACTTCTGGCCCAGAGCATGAATCTACAAAGTCAGGCCTGGCAGGAAGCCAAGTCGGAGATTGACGACTGGAGCGAAACGCTCTTGATGTATAGCTTTCGTCAGTGGGAACTGGGCAACTTAGACGCGGCCA
>JAAHIC010000031.1 GCA_010671965.1 Leptolyngbya sp. SIO4C5 | reverse complement strand
TTGGCAGGCGGTTTATCCATCAGCGAAGAGAGCGATCGCAATCGTTTGTACCATGCAAATGTACTGTAACAAGCATTACGTTTTAGCTGCCAAAACTTCATAGTTTTATAGGACTTGCGGAAGTTGGAGGGGAGCCACAATCCTCGCTAGGATTTGGGCAAGCCTTCTAAGCTGATTGAAGAGATGACTGAACCAGACAAAACCGACTCTCAGCCCGCTGTTCCCGAAACTCAGAAAGCAGAACACTCAACTTGGGGCGATCGCTTTACGGGCGCTTGGCAAACCGCCACCGGGCAGTTTAAAAAGCTGTTGCCAATCGAGCAGCTCAGTCGAACGGTGATGCAGTGGTTCAACGTGAGCGAGGCGGAGGTGGCCGAAATTTTAGCGACGGTGCGGGCTGAACTGCCCACCACCGAAGCGCTGCTGATCGGGAAGCCCCAGGCTGGTAAAAGCTCCATCGTACGCGGTCTGACCGGGGTTTCCACCGACATCATTGGCCAGGGATTTCGGCCCCACACCCAGCACACTGAGCGCTATGCCTATCCCTCAGCAGATCTGCCACTGCTGATTTTCACCGATACGGTGGGGCTAGGCGATGTCAATCAGGATACTCAAAGCCTGATTCAGGCGCTGACAGCGGAGTTGCAGCAGCAAAGCACTAACGCCAAAATTCTAATTTTGACGGTCAAAATCAACGACTTCGCCACCGATACCCTCCGTCAGGTGTCCGAACAACTCCGGCGCGAGTACCCTAAAGTACCTTGTCTGCTGGCTGTCACCTGCCTGCATGAGATTTACCCGCCCCAGGTGGAGAATCATCCCGCCTATCCGCCCCGCTACGAGGATATTCAGCGGGCTTTTGCTACCCTGCAGGCAGATTTTGCCCATTTCTGCGATCGCGCCGTCATGATTGACTTCACTTTAGAGGAAGACGGTTACGAGCCGGTGTTTTACGGCCTCGAAGCCCTGCGCGATGCCTTGGCCGAACTGCTGCCTGAAGCTGAAGCTCAGGCTATCTACCAGCTTTTGGATGCTGAAAAAGCCGGAGAACAGATCGGCAATCTTTACCGGGATGTGGGCCGCCGCTATATTTTGGCTTTTTGTATTGCTGCCGCCACCCTAGCGGCAGTACCCCTTCCCTTTGCCACTATGCCGGTTTTAACCGCGCTGCAGGGGTCAATGGTAGGCGTCTTGGGACAGCTTTACGGGCAAACTCTGACTCCTTCTCAAGCCGGAGGCGTGGTAAGCGCGATCGCGGGTGGCTTCTTTGCTCAGGCCATCGGGCGAGAGCTGATTAAGTTTATTCCGGGATTTGGCAGCGTGATTGCGGCGTCGTGGGCAGCAGCCTATACCTGGGCGCTGGGGGAAGGAGCCTGCGTTTATTTTGGGGATCTGATGGGGGGCAAAAAGCCTAATCCTGAGAAAATTCAGGCAGCTATGGAGACAGCCTTTGCCGAAGCTAAAGAGCGCTTTCGGGGCATCAATCGTCCATAGCTGGGAGTTGGCAAGACACGGCCCTAATAGGCTGTGCCCCTACCGCAACGGTAAACAGGTTGCCTGCGGCTGCGGCTATTTGCCCTTTATGCGGCACACACCTTTTGAAAGCTAGGGAGTTCTTGAACTTTCTGCCACCAGGCTTTGAGCTTCGGGGCTTCAGCCATCACAGACTCAAATTCCGGCGTCTGAGACAGGTACTTAAAGATAGGCATGAGATAAAAGTCAGCCAGACTGAGACGATCGCCTAGCACATAGGGATTGCCTACCGCGATCGCTTCAATCGCGTTTACAGCCTTCTGCGCTGGCTCAACGGCTGCTTTAACTTCAGCCTCATCGGCTTGGCCACCCTGCTGGGGCACAATCAGGCGCTGAATCACGATGGAGCCAACCGCTGGCGCGTAAAGATAGCTGTCTACAATCGATATAACCTGACGCATCCGGGCTTGGGCCACTGGCTCTGCTGGCGTAAACTGAGTGCTGGCAAAAACCGCATCCAGATAAGGCGCGATCGCAGCGGTTTCGTATAGCAGTTCGCCACCGATATCCAGGGTTGGCACCTTACCAAAGGGGTTTTTGGCTAAGTAGGCTGCCGTCTCGTTTTCACCATTGAAAATGCCGACGCTTTCGAGATCGTAATCAATCTCGGCTTCTTCCAGCAGCAGCCGCGTTGTGCGGACATAGGTGCTGTCTGGAGTGCCGTAAAGGGTTAACTTTGCCATGCTTGAGAAAATGAGTGCTACCTGAACACCTTGCCATTCAAAGCCTCTATTTTCTTGCCCCGAAAGATATATTGTCAGGCGGAGCGCTTCGCGATCGCCACATTTCTATCTGCAGAGATGCGATGGCGCTGCCTAAATATCTCTATACTGGCGAGGTTATTGGTGGAGAGGGTGTGATGACGTTCTTTGAAAACTGGTCCGAAATTCTGCGCATCTTTGTGACCAGCCTGATTACCTATCCCGTGGTAGTGCTGTTAATCCGGGCTTCGGGCAAGCGCTCTACCTCCAAAATGAATAATTTTGACTGGGTGGTGACAGTGGCAATGGGTTCGATGGTCGGCTCTACCATCCTGTTAAAAAATGTGCCTATTTTAGATGGTTTAGTAGGCATTGTTATGCTCTTGCTGCTGCAGTTTGCCGCTACTAAGTTGGCAGTTATTTGGCCGCCAAGTCGCCAGGTATTGCGGGCACAGCCCAGAATTCTCTTTTGGCAAGGCGAGTTCCTGCAGCAGAACATGCGCCATGAGCGCGTTACCCATAATGAAATTCTTTCGGCGGTGCGAGAAGCGGGATATCACAGCCTACAGGAAATCGCCGTCGTGATCTTAGAATCCAACGGCGATTTGAGCGTTTTAAGCCAGCGGCAGCAAGACTCAGACGGCATTCCGGTGCTAAGAGATGTCATGACAGAGCCGGATGTCACTCAGTCTGTCAGCGGCTCTATGCAACAGGACTGAGGTAAAGCTTAGCTTTTCGATCTGGCTACCTTTAAACTGAGAACAAGCCAGCGATCGCGGGGCAGAGAAACTGGCCGTCCCGCAGACAGCCCTAGTTCAAGTGAGAAAAAGTCAGCGCTGCTGTCGATCGCTGCTCTTGTTTAGGGGGCTTGCCTGTTAGGGAAAAGTAGTTCCATACGGAACCTGCCAGGATTGGCGTGAAGTCATTTGATGTCATCCTGATTATCACTATGCCCTCTCAAAAAGAAAATACCGGCTGCGGCTGTGGCAGCATTCCCTTTTCTGTCATCCTGCTGTTCTTGGGAGTTGGCTATTGGGGCTTTAAAAATTTGGATAGCTTCAACCTGAAGTCGCGACTGCCCGATGCCATCGTTCAGTATCTTCCCGGTGAGCAGCCACCGGCGACCGCTAGCGAGCAGCCTAAGCTGAATCAGCCAGTATCAGTCGTTTCTCCGCCCTCGCAGACAGTGGCTACACAGACACCCGCTGCCCCTGCGCCTCCGGCGACTCAGCCCCAGCCTTCAACAAACTGGCAGCAAAAGCAGATTAGGGGCATCTACTTCAGCCGCTATCAGGTGACTAATAATGCGGATGAAAAAACGATTCGTGAGCGGGTTCGGTACCTGCGATCGCAGGGCATCAACACCATCATTCACGGCGTCTGGGGCAATGGCTGCACCATGTATCGCAGCGAGGTTATGCAGCAAACTTTGGGACTACAAAGCTGTCCCAATCAGTTTCAGGAGCCTTGGCTAGACTGGCTCATTGATGAGGCGCACAAGCAGGGAATGCAGGTACACGCCTATTTTGAGAAAGGCATCAAGCTCGACGAAAACAGCCCAATTTTTGAGACTGCGATCGCCAAACGCTGGATTGTTCCTGGCGTAGACAAGACCTACCCTGAAGTTGATCACTATTTGCTAGACGTGGAGGTGCCAGCAGTTGCTAACCTCTTCAAGCAGATTCTGGTGGAGTTCGTGCAAAAGTATCCAGACATTGACGCGGTGCAGTGGGACGACTATCTGGGCTACCACGCGGATCTGCCGGGAAAGATCGATCGCACCGCCCAGCTTACCCAGTTTGTGCAGCAGATGAAAGCTGAGATGAAAGCGGCAAACCCAAACGTCAGCTTTGACATTTGCCATCACAACCCTTACTGGGGGAAGCAGTATTTTGCGGCTGATTGGCAAAACTGGAACGTTGATCGGGCCTTCATCCAAATCTACAACGACGATAATTTTGCCGCAGAGATGCAGTACGCTGAGAAATACGCAGGCGTAGCGATTACGGAAAAACAGCTACATCGCTTAGCAGCTCTGGTCAACAACCCCAAAATTGACAGTATTTTAATCTTTCCTTCTACTGGTAAGCCCAAGGAAGCCGCGGCTTTGGTCTCTAACGCTGCTAGCCAGCTCTAGACCGATGCGAGCTGACACGGGGCGTTACGCAGCCCCTCCAAGGCCGCTACTGTAGCAGCTCTGTAGGCTCTACCAGAGGAACCAATCCGGCTTCAGCCAAAAACCGCTGACCTTCCTCAGTTCTCAGCATTTCAGCAAATTTTTCACCAATGGGTGGGATGCTATTGTCCTGCAGATATATCACCGCCACCGGATAGGCCAGCGGATATTCACCGCTGCGAAACGCCTCTAGATCGGGGTAGTAGTTGCCTTTGCGATCGCAGAGATCGGTGCGCGGCGTCACGGTTTCGCCATTGCGCAGCACGAGGGGCTGCACTGCACTGCCATCTGCTGCCAGAGCCAGCGGATAGACAGAGCACTGCCCAAAAATCTGACTTAGGGGACTAAAGCCAACGCTGCCCACCGCCCCGCCTTCAAAATCCTGAATGATGGTACGCAGCATTTCCAGCGTTGGCAACTGGGTGATTTTGTCGCGGGGAGCATTCATCCAGCCCAGTTTCAAAATCTTGCGGGCAAAGAGATCTAGGGCTTCTGGGTTTTGCGGTACATAGAGACGTATAGGCAAATCCGCTCCGCCAATTTCTTGCCAGCTATAGAGCTGGCCTAAATAGATCTGCTGCACCTGCTCTAAGGTCAGATCGCCTTCTAGGGTGCGGGGCAGGCTTTGATTACGCTCAGCGTAGGAGAAAGCAACAAATACCGCTAGGCCATCATAGGCAATCTTTTGGGCACCGAGGCCAATGGGCAAGTCCTGCACTAAGGGCACAACGGCAAAATTGACCTGACGGTTTTCCACAGCAGCGATCGCCGCTTCGATAGATTCCGCTGGGCGATAGACCAGACGCAGATTGGGATAAGACTCGGCCAGTTCTAGGTTCAGCGTTGACTGGCGGGGCTGAGACTGCTGATTTTGCTGAACAATGCCGCTCCAAGTCCCATCTTGGACGGCGGTATAGACAAAGATGCCTTCCGGGACGGCGCTGACTTCATTGAGGCAGCAAAGACTCGGATCTTCCTCATCGCTGAGGACAGGCGATCGCGGCCAGAATACCCAGGCGATTGTACCCAAAGCGGCGATCGCAGATAGGCCAATGAGCCAGAGCCACCAGCGCGATCGCCGGCGTTTTTCAGCTTCCAGTTCCGCTTCTGAAGCTTTAGCTAGCGGCGGCGGTAAGCTGGGCTGAGGCAGCAGCAGTAACTCTTGTCGGGCTAGCTCAGCGGTTTCAAACGGGGGGCCAAAAGCGAGTAAGCGCCGCAAAAAATCTTCTAAAAAAACGTCTTTACGCGGCCAAAACTCATCCTCGCGGGGATCTAGCGCCGGGGGATTGCCGGTGAGGAGCTGTAGGCCAATCAGGCCCACGGCTTCCAAGTCCTGCGCTACCGTTTTGGGCAAATGCTCTACTGTCGGCGGATCAAACAGTCGCTCCCACAGGGCTAAATCGCATAAATAGAGAAATGGCTGGCCGCCGTGATTCACCCACAGCAGCGTATCGAGATCTAAGTTGCCGTGGACCAGCCCTAGCTGCACTCGACCTGAAGGCAGCATGTATTTCTGCTGGTGCAGAAATTCTAGGCTTTGCAAAATCTGATTGAGCCAGATGCGTACCTGCTCTGGCGGCACGGGGCCGCTCTCGGCCAAATACTGGCGGAGGGTAGGGCTGCGATCGCGGCTATCGGTGACTAGGTAGCAGCGGTTGACGCTCTGCTCGTCAGCGATCGCCTCAATGGGAGCAATCAGCCGAAAATCCTGCTCTCGACCGTCAGCCAGATTCAGTCCGGCCAGATTCACAAAGTTTTTCTGCCGCTGCTGGGCTTCTTCATCATTAAACAAGCGAGAGGGCAACAGGTACTCTTTAACAATGACCGCTGCTTTGGAACTGACCTGCGTAGCGGTAAACAAATGTCCCATGCCCCGCGCCCCCAGCCACTGCTCCACGTGGTAAGTGCCTTTGCGCCCCCGGACAGACTCGTCTAAAAGCTGCAGAACTTCGTCGCTAGGCGGCTCGACTTCGGCAACAACTTCTTCAGCAGCAGCTTCTTCTTTGGCTGGAAATAGCTCTGGGCGTAGTTCCTCTAAAAGACTCTGCAGCCAGGCATAGCGATATAAGAAATTGAACTGCGTTAGCCGAAAACGGTTCGGGTTACGCCGCAGATAGAAGCCGAGCAGGATCTTGGGAATATTTTTCATGGGCTGACGAAATCGAGCTTCCCCTGCTGTCGTTATAGCGGCGTTGGCGAGGGCTGGGCATTAGCCGCCAGTCTAGTATCGCGCCTGATTTGGCAATTTTGCCGACATTTATAGTTTCATTGCAGAAGCCGGACGCTGCTGGGTGGCAGTGGCTATGTTAGCCAGAGAAAGCGAGATTGTCTTTTTAGGATTTGGGAGTTGAGGCTAGTGGCAAAAGAAGCGGTAGCTCGTTTGTTTAGAGCGGCTCAGAACGATCCGATCCTGCGTCAGGATCTCAGCACGGCGGCTGACCTAGAGGCGTTTGTGAAAAAGGCCAACACCCTAGGCTATGAGTTTACGGTGGAAGAGTGGCGAGAGATGACCCGCTTTTCGGTAGAAGAGCTAGAAGGTGAACTCTCAGAGATTCCGGGACTTTAAGCTAGCAGTGTGTCAGCGCTCGCCCCTGAGTCCTAGCGAAAATCGTAGGGATTGTGAGCTTCGGAGCGGCGGGGATAAAGAGCGGGCGGCGGCAAAAACTCTTGCTCGTAATAGCGATAGGGCGGTGGTGGCGGAGTCACCGGATACATCATCTGAGCCGAGCGCGACTGGCGGCGCTGCGACTGTGACATCATAATCAACAGTACGATTAGCACCACGCCACCGCCTAAAATCAGGGCCAACAGAAAACCTGCCCCCAGCCAGAGCACCAGCGTCTGCGTCTCGCTGCGCTCCACAACGGGCGAACGGCTCTGACTCAGACTGAGTTCCTGCAGAGATTGCTGATAGTCCTGTAGCTGAGCCAACGTCGTGCGAGTCTCTTGCTGCTGGTTGTCTAACTTCTCTTCTAAAGTGCGGATCAACAGCTCTTGCTGCTGCAGCTGACCTTCTAAATCGGAGGTGGTGTCCTGCTGGCTTTCTAGCTCCCGGCGAAGCTGGTCTTCAAGATTGCTGTTGGCGGTTTGCGGCAGCGGCGGCGGCGGTACCTGCAGGGGCGGTGCCATTGCCTCTTCCGGAAAAGCATTGCTTTGATTAGGAGCTAGCGGACTCGTTTCATCAACGCTAGCCCTGGCTAAGACAAGCAGCAACGCCGCCACGCCCGTTGTCGCGCATCCAGCTAAAAATGCCGTCGTGTCACTCATCCGATGTACTGGCCTTAGACAGTATTACTCTAATCTATTTACGCAATTCTCGCGCCAGGGATCTGACCCCTTTTCAGAGAAAATCACAGTTTCATGTTGACTTTGCATAGGTCTGATGTCCTCAGCAGTAAAGTCAATTGCAGGTCGATAGAGTGCCAATACACAGATAGGCCCGTGAACATCACGCAAATGCACCAAACCTATGTAACCTGGGAAACAACCGCTATCAGCCCCCATTGGCTCTCTATGATTGCCCCTGCTGAGTTGTCTCCTCGCTATTGGCGTCTTGTGCGAATTGATGCCGCTAGCCGACCGCACCTGTTACCCCTACCAACCGTTAAATCTTTTCTCAAGCAAATTTTAGCTGACCTGACCGGGCGTTCAGACAGCGCCCTGCAGCAGCGGCTGTGGGATCATTTTCAGCAGGACTCTGCGTCCCAGGCGGCGACGCTGCCGCTAGCAGAAGGCAGCTTGCGCTGTCTCATCTCGCATCAGACTCAGTTTGTCTGTCGCCAGCTAGAGAGCCAGTTTGGCCGAGGGCACAGCTTCAGCCGCTATGATTTGTTTCCCTATGTGCTAGACGAGGTCTATCCTTTAGAACCGCTCGGCAGTCTCCCAGAGGCGGCCTATCGCTCTTTGGCAACCAAAATTCTGCAGACCTACGACCCCAAGAAGGCAAGCCTCAACACCTGGGTCACCCGCCGCGTCCGGCATCACCGGGAGCTAAACCAGTTTTTACTGCAGCAAGGTGTCTATTTAATTAGCGACTGGGCCATTTTGAACGACACTGCGCCCAAGCAGCTACAGCGAATTTTTAGTGAATTTCATCGGCTGACACCGCAGGAGATTTTTCAGGCGGGCGAGCTGCTGCAGGTCTACCACCAAGTCTATCGCCAAGACCGCTTGGCCCAGCGGCAGCAAGGGGGGGCCATTACCTGTATACCTCCCACCACGGAACAGCTAAATCGCATGGCGCAGCGATTGCCCCAGCGGCTGCAGGCTCCGCCAGATGATCTGTTTGCCCAACTGCAGGCGATCGCTACCTACCTACGCCAGTACCGAATCCATGTGCGCAGCGGCGCGATCGCCGCCGCTTCTCTAGATCAGCCAGAATTAGGCGCAGTGGTAGAAGGTTTGCAGACCCAGCCGCCTAGCGAGGCGACCGATGAGCTGCAGGCGTTTCTACAGTTCTACCGGCAGCAGTTGATCAGCTGTTTGGATCAGGCGATCGCTGAGGTGATTGAGCAGTGGGTAGCCCAGCTCAGCCGCCGCAAGCATAAGTCGCCGGAGCCGTTTTTACGAGCGCTGAGCCTGTTTCACTGTCAGGGGCAGGCAATGGGAGATATTGCTCCCCAGGTGGGACTGACCCAGCAGTATCAGGTGAGCCGCTTGCTGAAGCTAAAGCAGCTCCGGGCAGATATCCGCCATCGGCTGTTGCAGCTTTTGAGCGATCGCATTCGAGCAAAAATTCAGACCTATCTAACCCCGGAGCGGCTAAAAGACCTAGATGAGAGCATTGCCGCCGCCTTGGCCGAACAGATCGATGCGCTACTGCAGGAGGCTGAGGCAGAGGCCGCCACCGCTAGCGATTTGCCCCGCAGTTGCTTAAGCGAACACCTCTGCCGCTACCTGGACACTCGGAGAAACCTATCATGATCGCCTATCCTGAAAACTTAGCTGATTCCCTAGAGCACGAAGCTATAGACCCCGCCGCCGTCGATCTCAGTACCCCTGACCTAGCCGAGTCGGCCCAGTTCAGCCAGGCGATCCTGCAGCCCGATATGCAGTGGCAAAATTATCTCAATGGGCTAGCTGTCGCGGGCTTTGAGGGCTGGCTGGCAGAGCGATCGCCGGACTTACAGCTCGATCAGCAGCACAGCACCCTGCAGCAGCCCGCCTATGCTAACCTGCTGCCCGCAGTTTGCAACCTGCAGGTCGGCGGCTTCAAGCTGTGTCTGCTGACGGTGGGCAGTCTCTGGGATGAAATAGTCAGCATTCCCAGTGCTGCAGTTGACTTAGCCCAGTTTGTGCCCCATCTCTACGTGCTCATTCAGGTGGAAGAAGAGGCGGGACAGGTGATGGTGCAGGGCTGTTTGCGGCAGGATCAGCTAGCGCAGCGGCGGCAATCTCTAGAAGCCGCAGAGGACTGGACTTACCCGGTGCCGCTGGGCTGGTTTGACCTCAATGCTGATAACCTGCTGCTCTATCTGCGCTGCTTAGACGCAGCCGCGATCGCCTTGCCTACCCCTCGCTCAGAGCCGTCGCGGCTGCCCGAACTGCAGCAGCGCCTACAGTCACTCCAGCCGCTGCTGCAGGCAGATACCGCGCCTCTCTGGCAGCGTTTACCCTGGTCCCTGGGGGCGGAGCTACTGCGGCAGCCTGCCTGGGTCAACTGGCTCTATCAGTTTCAGCAGGGGCAAAATCTGCCTTTGCCTACCGTCACGGTTCAACCTGATATAGCTCAGGCGGCCATCAATGCTGGGCAGTGGCTGCGCAATCGGCTCGATCAGACAGCCGCTCACCTCTCCTGGCAGCTACTACCGCCGCTGCGTCCCGCTACTGCTATGCGCTCAAGCGCAACTGAAATAGAATCCGTGCTGAGCGAGCTAGAGCGCAACGGGGTACAGTTGGTTTCTCAGGCGCGGGGGGCATACCGGGATATTAGCTGGGAAAATGGCGTCCTGCGGCTGTATGCGATCGCCTGGGCTTTGCCTGCCGATACAGCCGAGTGGTCGTTGCTGGTGGTGCTAGGGCCGCAGCCGGGCGATCGCCTCTCGCCGGGAACGGCACTGCGTATCCGCGATGCCGAGCAGCTTTTGGTAGAACATACGCTGCAGCCCGGCAGTGCGGACAGCTATCTCTATGGGCAGATCATTGGAACGCTAGATGAGCAGTTTTGGGTGTCTATCGCTTTGCCCTCAGGCACCGCGATCGCTCTGCCAGCGATCGCCTTTATCCCAGATCATGAATCATAGCCGTTTTGTTTGGTCATGACAGTTGCAGGATTTTATCGCCTTAGAATTCAGCAAGTTGGACAAATTTGCCTGTTTGAGCTGAGCTGGGATCAGGGGCTGCAGCTACAGGCAGAACTGCCTGCGCCTCAATATGTCTTGGACTGCTACAGCCAATGGCAGTGTGCCTATCTCAATTTTTATCAGACCTTGCCGCTGCCCCAAACCGCACCGCCCGCCACCCATGCTTTGCGGGGCCGGGTACAGGCCAGCGGCAGCGTAGCGCGAGTTACTGACTGGCAGGCACAGCTCGTTGAGGCGGAAGCTAAGCTGATTTATGAATTCAACCGCTGGCTCAGAGATGCCGACCTGCATGAAATTCGCTCACAGCTGGCCCAGGCAGCCCAAAATCATCTCGATCGCGGCCTGAATTTGTTTCTCACCTGTACGCCGCTAGCCCTAGCGCGTCTGCCTTGGGAGGCGTGGGAAGTCAATGCTGAATTTGCCGGGGCAGGGGCGGTGCAGATCGTCCGTTCGCCCGCCAATATTCGCCGCCCCACGGTCAAGCCCACTACGCTGCGATCACGGCCTCGTATCCTGGTAATTCTAGGGGATGACACGGGCCTAGATTTTGAGGCAGATCGCACCGCGATCGCAGCGCTAGACAAGCTGGCCGAAGTGAAATTTATTGGCTGGCAGCCGCAGCAGTCGGTCGCGGAACTGAAGCAAGCTATCGTCACGGCGCTGACGGAGCCGCTGGGCTGGGACGTGCTGCTGTTTGCCGGACACAGTAATGAAACAGCGCTGACGGGAGGTGAGCTAGCGATCGCCCCCGGTAGCTCTATCCGGCTGCAGGAGATTGCGCCCATGCTGGCGATCGCCCAGCAGCATGGTCTCCAGTTTGCCCTGTTTAACTCCTGTAGCGGCTTGAATATCGCGGAGTCTCTGATTGACTTGGGCCTTAGTCAGGTGGCCGTCATGCGAGAGCCCATTCATAACCAGGTTGCTCAGGTCTTTCTGCTCCAGTTTTTACAAGCGCTGGGCCAGCACCAAGATGTGCAAGCGGCGCTGCTGCAGGCCAATCGGCATCTGCGTGACAAAAACCTGATTTATCCGGCGGCTCATCTGGTGCCCTCGCTGTTTCGGCATCCTAGCTCGCGCCTGTTTCAAATCCCGGATCAAAGCTGGCGGCAGCGGCTGCAGCCCTGGCTGCCCAAGCGCTATGAGGCAGTAGCCCTAGCAGGTTGTTTAGCACTAAGCACCCTAGTTCCGCTGCAAAACTGGCTGCTGCAGCAGCGCCTACGGACGCAGGCAGTTTACCGCAGTCTGACCCAGCAGATTCCCACTGTGTCGCCAGAGATTTTACTCATTCAGGTGGACAATGAGTCCTTGATTAAAGGGGGAATTGGCGATCCGCGACCGATGGATCGCAGCTATTTGGCTCAGCTAGTAGATCAGTCCGCGTCAGTAGGGGCTGAGGTGATCGGTATCGACTATCTTCTCGATCGCCCTTTGCCAGAACAGGACATGCAGCTACAGACCGCTTTGCAACGTGCCTATGAGCAGTCTCAGTCGCGTTTGGTGTTGGCAACCTACCGCGATGATAATGGCGTTTGGCTCAGCACGCTGCCAGATTTAGCTGAAGCTGCCCCTGCTTGGGAAGGAGACATTGCCCTCTTTTTTCAAGGACAGCGGCCCAGCTTGCCCGCAGCCAGTGCCGCTCGTCCCTTGCCTTTTAGCTATCTGTTGGCTTTGGCCGCAGATATTACCGATATTACCAGCAGCGCTCCGGCCTATGCCGTTGAGTCACCTCTGCGATCGCCTCGGACCGCAATCGGGCCTTTGACCGCGTTTTCGTTTCACTACGGTCAGAGCTGGCTTTATCCTATCGTGGACTTTTCGCTGCCGCCTGAAACTATTTATCAAAAGCTGCCCGCCTGGGAATTTCTGGCGCGATCGCCCGCCGATCTGCGTCAGGAATTTTCGCAGCCGGTGCTGTTGATCATGCCAGGGGGCTATGGTGATGCGGGCGTCAATGCCTTCAGCGCTGACAACTATTCCCTGACGCCAGCCCTGCGCTACTGGCAGCGGCAGACCGACGCAGAAGCCTTAAACACCATTGTTCCCGGGGGAGAACTGCACGCTTACCAGTTTCATCATTTTCGGCATCGCCACTGGGTTGTGCCCCTGCCCGATCTCTGGCTGGTGGCGCTAGCGGCGCTGCTGGCTAAGAGCCTAGCGCTGAGTGTCTCAGCCCCAGCTTCGCAACGCTGGCGATCCCTGGGGCTACTCACAGGCGCGATCGCCTTGTATGGCCTTGTGAGCCTCCAGGTTTATGTCTCTGGCTTAGTTTTGATTCCCTGGTGCTTGCCCAGTGCCTTGCTGCTGGCCTATTTAGTTCCCCCCTTGTTTTCAGATAAGTCTCATAGTTGAACCCATGCTTAATCTAGCCGTCATCCCCGCTTATTTTGCCGCCCGTCCTGTGCAGTGGTTATCACTAGGGCTGTTAGCGCTTACCGGTCCTCTAGTTCAGGTAGCTCAAGCTCAAGGCGAGCCGCCCTTTCCCCGGTCTCCCGGTGGTTCGCGCGGCGATGTCTGCCCGCTAGCACCGCTGGCGGTGCCCCGCTCGGCTCTGACGCTTTGGAGCGATCGCCCCCTGTTTCTCTGGCAGGGATCGCTGAGCCGCCTGCAGATTGTGACCGCCGAGACAGATGAAGTGCTCTGGCAGGCTGATCCGGAGGCTGGTACCACCCAGATACAGTACGGAGCAGAAATGCCGCTACAGCCTGGACAGGAGTATATTTGGAAAATCTACGGCGGGCCGTTTGCGGTTGAGCAACTACGGATTCCTTTCCGGATTATGGCTCTAGAGCGTCAGGCGGTGATTGCAGATGAGCTAAGGGTGCTCAATACCCAACTGGCTCTAGAGCAGGCCGATCTGGAGGCGCAAGTGCTGAGACAGGTGACTTACTTTGCCGATCAGTACCTCTGGGCCGATGCCCTCCAGGTGGCGGCTACTGCCCCGACTGGCACCGAAGCCGCTGAGAGCTATCTGCAGGCGGCGATCGCTCAGACCTGTGGCTCCGAAGATCCGGAAGCTATGACTGCTCCAGATCAGCCTGAATAGCCGCGATCGCGGCATATTCTGCTCTGAAGCGATGCAGCAGGTGTCTGTAAAGCGGCAGTATCTGGCGATACTTGCGGACATTTTCGGGAATGGGCTGGTGTCGGTGGGTTTCGCCAATCATGTCGGCTACGCCCTCAAGGCTAGAGATAATCCCTAGGGCGTACAGACCCAGCACGGCTGCGCCAAAGCAGGAACTTTCATAGGTTTCTGGAATGACCACCGTCCGGTCAAACACGTCAGCCAGTATCTGCCGCCAAACGGTGGAGCGGGCAAAGCCGCCCGTGGCCTGGATGCTCTTAGCGGGACCAATGATTTCCTGCAGCGCTGCCAACACCACATAAAGGTTATAGACAATGCCCTCTAGCACCGCCCGCGTCAGGTGAGCCTTGGTGTGGTGCAGCGCCAGGCCAAAGAAGCTGCCCCGGGCATTGGCGTCCCATAGGGGCGATCGCTCGCCAGCTAGATAGGGATGGAAAATGAGACCCGCCGCGCCGGGCGGGACTGTATCTGCGATCGCTGTCAACAGGCTGTAGGGATCTTGTTTGAGCAGGCGGGCCGTGTCGCAGGTGTTATCTACCAGGTGATCGCGTGCCCAGCGCAGGATCAAGCCGCCGCTGTTAGCTGCCCCGCCAATGACCCAATGCTGTTCTGTTAGGACATAACAAAAGAGACGTTCTTGGGCGTCCGTTTGGGGTTGGTCAACCGTTGCCCGCACCGCGCCGCTAGTGCCAACTGTGACTGCAACGACACCAGGCGCGATTGCATTGATGCCTAAATTTGCCAGTACGCCATCGCTGGCACCGACTACAACAGGTAAGTTAGTCGGTAATCCCAGCAGCTCCGTAATCTCATCTGATAGGGGCGGTAAAACGTGGGTTGTTGGTACGAGCTGAGAAAGGCGATCGCGCGAAATCCCAGCTATCGCTAGCGCTTCGCTATCCCAGTCCAAGGACTGCATATTGAACAGCCCAGTAGCGTTGGCGACGGCATAGTCCACTACATATTGCTCAAACCAGTGATACAGCACGTACTCTTTGATGGAGATAAATTTAGCGGCCTGGTTGAAGAGTTGGGGCTGCTCATGCCGCAGCCAAGCCAGCTTGACCAGCGGACAGGAACGCCCCTTCATCCTATGTTGCCGCTGGTA
>JAAHIC010000309.1 GCA_010671965.1 Leptolyngbya sp. SIO4C5 | reverse complement strand
TACAGGCGGCGTCACTGGGTCAGGGTCGCTGTCCCCCTCATTATCTATAGGCGGCGTGATCGGATCGGGATTGCCGTTATCTACGGGCGGCGTCACTGGATCGGGATTGCCGTTATCTACGGGCGGTGTCACTGGGTCAGGGTCGCTGCCCCCCTCATTATCTATAGGCGGCGTGATCGGATCGGGGTTGCTATTATCTACAGGCGGTGTTACTGGGTCAGGATCAGCCCCATTATCTACAGGAGGCGTTACCGGATCAGGGTCGCTGCCACCGTTATCTACAGGCGGCGTCACCGGCTCAGGCGGGATTACAGGATTATTACCGCCGTCGCTGACCCTCTGATTAGCCAACACAACTGGTTCTGGCAGTACTTCAACAAACTCGAAATTACTTGCTTGAAAAGCATTCAGATTGCTGAAGCCCTCTAGAATCATCCGTTTGCCATTACCAAATCCCAGTTCAACAGCGTTCCGACCTTCAAACTGGATCGAACGGGCGATCGCCTTAACATCAGCGAGCGATTTCACATCTGGCAGAGCAATCCGAATTACATCATGATTCAGCTCAAAGTTTTCAGCCGTGATAATAGCCGTTTCAGATCGCTGATCGAATTCGTAAACATCAGTAGCGCGATCGCCGCTGCCGCCTGAGAGGCGATCGCGGCCTGCTCCGGCTCGCAGCACATCAGCCCCAATGCCGCCCAAAAGGAAGTCATCGCCGCCTTCCCCAGAGAGGAAATCATTGCCTGCATCTCCTCGAATTTCTTCACCATTGGCGTTCTCAGCGCCATAGATAATGTCATCTCCTCCCTGACCATCGACGACCTGCCTCATCGTGCCGATTTGGCTGAAGGCCATGCCGCGAAAGTCATAGATATTGGTATTGTCTGAACCGACAAAATCGCGCAGTCTCAAATCTGAAGCATCTAGATAGGAGACAAAGTATTCAATACCGCTTTCACGGGCATTGAAATTTTCAAATCCGACCCAGTAGCTGATATTGATAATCTGGTCAAAGCCTTCCCCGCCCCGAAAAGTAGAAGACCAGTTGTTGTCGCCATCGACGTAGAACGTATCGTTGCCAGCGCCACCAATATAGACATTGACGCCTGATTCTTCTTCCGTACCAAAGACATCATCGCCCGGCCCCCCGATCAAAACATCATTGCCAGGGCCGCCTCCAAGAATATCGTTGCCCGCTCCCCCATAGATGACTTCAACGTTCGTCGCTGTGGCATCTTCTACATCGATGATGATTCTGTCGTTACCGGCTCCCCCTCTGATGACAGTCGCCGGGAATAGAGGATTATCCACCTCAGAGAACTGACCATTTTTTAACAGACCGCCCGCTACCTCAAGGGTGTCACTAGGATTACTGGGAACATTCTGAGGAGAGGCTGGATCAATCGGTAATGACACTCCATTGGCAAATCCGGCAATCCGAAAATTTTCAAACGTATTTTGGCTAGATAGATAGTCGCTGGTAATACCGACCCCTTTGGCATGACCAATACCGCCACTCTCATAAGCCAGCGGGTTGGCCGGATCTCCTATCAGCAAGACATCTTTAAAGTCTAATTGAGTAGAGTTTTGCAGAGCCAGTCCCTGATTAGTGACGCCCCAAACCGTCAGGTCTTGGATCTGGCCTTGAACATCGTGGGAAATATTAGCGCCTGGTTGTCCGGTTAGCGTCAGATCAAAACTGCCCTGTCCGTTGTCATTCCGCTGAACAAACCAGCTCACCAAGCCAATATTGGCGTTGTAAACCTCTAAACCGCTGAGCTGCTTAGGCGGCAATATACCGACGGGCACCCGATCGTCTGGGGAATAGCCTGCATCTAGCAAAGCCTGCATAATCGGCGGCTCAGTTAGAGTGCCATCAGCCTGGCGAACCGCTAAGTTACGAATGGCGATCGTGTGAGCATCTTTATTAGAGAGCAGCCAGTTTTCTGAAAACAGATTGACCCCGTTGACAGAGCTGACGGCGATATTGTCCTGCATCTGCACCTGCAAGCCCCCTTGCAGCCAGTAGGCTTCGCCCGCAAAGCCAAAATCAAATTCACTCACGCGATCTTTGGCTAAGTTACCGCGATAATCGACAAAATTTGGGGCAGAGAGGGGAACGCCCTTGGCGTTGATACCATCGGCTGAGATGTTGACGCCGTCGCCCATTGTCTTAATCACGATGTTGTTGCGCCAGAGGCCAATTTCGTCTCCGGCCTCCGCGGCGATACCCGAACCCACCGTTTCAAAGACGGTACTGTTCTCAATGTTGAGGTGAGACTGGTGATGGGCAATCCCCCACCCCGGTGATCCCTTCACGGCAACGCCAATGGCCTCCGCTGGCGTACTGGTGATGTCTTCTGCGCCAGTGCGGTGAAAGTGTAGGCTATACCGTCCGCGGACGTTGTTGCTGCTGTTGGCGAGCTGCAGTTTATCGCTGCGTCCCAAATCATTAAAGGCCGCATAATGTACCTTCACGTCTGGGTTATGCATAAACATGACGTGCCCTCGCTGGTGCACGTCTCCACCGTTTGTGGCCATAGTTTGCTCCCCCAGTTCGCCAGCAATCTCAATGTTGCGTGAGCGATTGGCGACATAGAGGTTTAGCTCATTCTGATTGAAGTTACTGCCGGTAGGTCTGGCATGGTCAAAACGCAGGGCATTGCTCCCTGTATCGTCATTAGTGAAAAAGATACGATTACCTTCAATGCGGGTAATCGTCAATTCCTCATCTTGGAAGCGCGTGTTGTTGGCATCGGAGCCGTTGGCGTTGTAAGCGGTACCCCCCAGCACCAGCTTGTCTCCCACCTGCCAGCCCTGGGGAGTTTCTTGTAGCAGCAGGGAAGTGTCTCCGGCCTGCGCATCTGCAGCCAGCGTTAGAAAAGTAGCTTTCTCAGCACCAAAAATCTCGACCTTGCCGTGGGTAATAATGCCTTTGGTAAACTGCCCTGCATCCCAACTGCGCTGATCTGCAGGAGTACCATCGCCGCGAATAATAATTTCAGTCTTGCGATCGGCCTGAATGGGATTGCCGTCTGTACCAATGCTGAAGGTGCTGGAATGAGCAGTTGCGAGGGTATCGACCACCATGCGGGTATCAACATCGGTGGCAAAGTTTAGCCCGCCTTTGACATAAACCGAAAAGAGCCTGGTATCAGCAACGCCGTCATAAGTAACATCAACGCCTGCAGGAATTAAAACTTGAGCGTCATTGCCGGGAATGACACCATTTTTCCAGGTTGTCGGATCAAACCAAGACCCGCTTTGAACGGCCTCATGAGTGACATCGAGCGAATCCATTGTGGACATGAACTGGGCATGTTCGTTGCCCTTGAGCGTGGCAGTTTGGCTATCAGGCGCAGAATGACTGGTGTGATTCATGTTCATGCTTTTACAAAAGCTCCTTTAGAAAAACTGGGCCTGGTAGTTGCACCCGCACGCAAAGCTGGATTGAGCGATCGCTCAACCAATAAAATTCAGCTAAATTTCAAAAAGTTTGGCAGACAAAACCTAGCTGGCTTTGGGAAAAACCAACTCAGGGCAATGTGCGAAAGATTCAGTCGCTAATTCTGAATCAAAAAAAACTATACAGAGAGAACATACGCTCTTTAAATTGCTTCCAGGAATTAAGTCACTAATTCAGGCGTCAACTTAGGGAGATTGCTAGGACTCAGATATGGCCAACCATCCCGACAGTCATCGATAGAGATATGACAGCTAACTGCGCAATTCACCCCAATAAATCCTGAAGCACCTCGAAATAGTCAGCTTGAACGACTACTGTTTTGTCGCTGTAAAAAACTGTAAGTCTTGGTTAAGGAGTGAAGAAAAAACATACGTCAGTGAACTTAGTGAATGTGCAAGATTGGGAGAATACACTGCGCGTAACAGATTGGAACAAGCGGACAAACTATTGTGCCTTTTACAATAACTTCAAAGCCATCTATAAAGACTTGACAGTTTTGGGAAAGGTTCCGCTATGTCGTGATTGGGTAGAAGCACTGACCTAAACTGTATTTACCCATATGAAAACGGGATTAGGCATCCGGTAAATTACGGTTTTTGGTCAAAGACTTGAATTTGAACTTGTCTAATCTTTGTAATTGTCGGTTAGCAGAGTCAGGCTATACAATCAGGCCGAGGCCCCTATGCTGTCTGTGCCTATGGCTTATTTTCTTTCTGCAACGAAGCTGCAATCTTATCATCGCTGCCCCCAGGCGTATTACTTTAAATATGAGCGGGGATTGCAGGCAGGCACTGCTTTTGGCACAGCAACGCTGGGGATTGCTTTGCATCAGACCCTAGCTCAGTTCTATCAGGACTGGCACTACCAGGAACCGCTACCAGAGCTGACCTGGCTGGCCTCCTGCTGGACGCGATCGCGCGATCGCCTTACGCCCGCCCAGCAAAGCGAGGGCTGGCTGATGCTGCAGGACTATTATGCTGCTTTTGTGCAGCCCGCCGTTAGCCTGCGGCGTCCTTTGGCCGTGGAGGGCAAAATCCAGGGCACGTTGGAGGCAGAGGGTTTAGAGTTTAGGCTTTCTGGGCGCTACGATCGCCTTGACCTTTTACCAGATGGCGGCCTAGAGCTGATTGACTACAAGTCCAGCAAGTCGTTTCAGCCGCCAGCGGCTTCTCAGGAAATCGAAATTCAGCTAGGGCTGTATTATCTGGCCTTAGAGCAACGTTACCAGCGCGCTCTACAAAAGCTCAGCCTAATTAATCTAAGAACCAGCGAAAAGTTTAGTTTCGCAGTGACGCCGGATCACAAAAAGCAGGTGCAGCGGCTGATTTGCCACTTAGCGCTCCAGCTTAGGGCTGACTATACCTGGGAACCTCAGCCCGGTAATCAGTGCGATCGCTGCAGCTATCGCCCCTACTGCCCGGCCATTCACTCCTGTCCCCAGTCCTTACCAGACGACGCCAGAAATCCTCCCCAGCTTCAGCTCACCCTAGGATTAAAGGGCTAGTCGCTTTGGCAATAGACCTACAGCCGCTTGGCAATTGATCTGTACGCTTAGGCAGACAGGCGTTCAAATTTCTCTTGCCAGTCAATTTGGGCTGGGCGATCGCCCTGACTAATGATCTCAAAAATTTGGTTGCGAGCGGCTGCAAACTGCAGGCTGGCGACGCAGGCAGCAGCCACGTCGATACGGCTAGTTTGGCCGTTTAGCCGATCTCCGGTTCCTAGGACAACGTCTAGCTCACCTTGAGTTTTGGCCTGTAGCAGCGTATTGAGGTCATAAGAAGTGTATGGCCCATCAATCAGCCGCGCGGGTCGAATAATTGTGTAGGGTAAACCGGAGGCTAAGATTGCCTGCTCGCCCTGCTGCTTAGCCTCTAAAACACCGAAGGCATTGAGCAGGCTAAACGGTAGCTGATCTTTGCGCTCGATACCGCAGGAGGACACAAAGACAAAACGGCTGATTGACTGAGGCGCGGCGGCAACTAAGTTGCTGACGCCAATAGCATCTACCTGATACGGACTGTTTTGAGCCTGCTGGCGGCGGTAGTCGGCATCAAACAGAACTTTCGCCCATCCGATTGCTTGGGCAAAGCCGCTTTCACTCTGCTCAAACTCAAACTGCCAGCGACTAGAAGGAAAAGCCGTTGTTCCTGTACAGCAGAGGATAGCGCTGACTCCCTCGGTCGCAGCTGGAAGCGTTGCGGGCTGCTGTATATCTCCCTCAGCGATGGCAACGCGATCGCCAAAAAGCTTTTGCGCTTTAGCAGCGCTGCGGGTCAGCACTCGAACTGAATAATCCTGAGCCAGTAGCTGAGCTACCGCTAGCTGGCCGACGCCGCCGGTGGCACCCGCCACCAAGACCAAACCCTCTACCATGATTGAGCCCCCCTCATTGTAAAAGCGTCCAAAGCTGCTCTGGCACCAGACGAGGATTGTCGCCCCGCAGCTGATCAAGCGATCGCCAGCGAGCCTCAAACTGCCGCTA
>JAAHIC010000308.1 GCA_010671965.1 Leptolyngbya sp. SIO4C5 | reverse complement strand
ATTCTCAGTGCCGGATTATGGCGCTGCACCTAGAACCCACTCAGCTCCGCATTGCCGATAAGGTGGCGCTGCCGCCCTCGAAAACCCCTATTCGCTATCAGCCGGAAGTAGCCTATATTGGAGCGAGCGGGATTCATATCGCGATCGCGGCTGACTTTGCTCGGAACTACCTGGGCGACTTATCCCGTTAATGGGAGTCTACTTGGAAACTGTTGAATTCTCATCGCGATAGTTTATATGACGCGCATTATCGTTGTAACCTCTGGCAAAGGCGGCGTAGGCAAGACCACCTGTACGGCTAATCTGGGCATGGCGCTGGCTAAGTGCGATCGCCGGGTAGTGGTGATTGACGCCGATTTTGGCCTGCGTAATTTAGATTTGCTTTTGGGCTTAGAAAATCGGATTGTCTACACGGCGATCGATGTTTTAGGCAAGCAGTGCCGCCTTGATCAGGCTTTAGTCAAAGACAAGCGTCAGCCCAAGCTCGCGCTGCTGCCAGCGGCTCAGAATCGTTCCAAAGAGGCGATTACTCCAGAGCAAATGAAGATTTTGGTGGATGCGCTCAAGCCCCACTATGACTACATTTTGATTGACAGTCCCGCTGGGATTGAAATGGGTTTTAGAAACGCGATCGCCTCGGCTGAAGAAGCCATTATTGTCACCACGCCAGAGATCTCAGCGGTTCGCGATGCTGACCGGGTCATTGGTCTGCTAGAAGCCAACGACATCAAGCGACTGCATTTAATTGTCAACCGCCTCAAGCCAGCGATGGTGCAGGCCGATATGATGATGTCAGTCCAGGACGTGCAGGACATCTTGGCAATTCCGCTGTTGGGGGTCATTCCTGACGACGAGCGCGTGATTGTCTCAACTAACCGGGGAGAACCGCTGGTTTTAGAGGAAAAGCTGTCTCTAGCTGGTCTGGCATTTGCTAACATTGCTCAGCGATTACGGGGAGACAAGGTACCTTTCCTCGACCTCAGCGCTCCCCACGACGACCTATTTTCTCGGCTTCGCCGTTTATTTCGCGGCTAGTGCCTGCGATCGCCTTTGATATCTGTGTCCCTTAACTAGATTTCTGTAGTCGGCAATGTCCATCCTCAGCGAACTTCTAGAACGTCTATTTCCCAAGACTTACTCCGAAAGTAGCCGCTCTGAGGTGAAGCGCCGCTTACAGTTTGTTTTGGCCCATGACCGGGCCGATCTCAGTCCTGAAATGGTTGAGAAAATGCGGCAGGAAATCATCGAAGTGGTGTCTCGCTATGTCGAAATTGATGCGGATGGCTTAGAGTTTTCTTTAGAAAATGATCAGCGAGTCACAGCCTTGATTGCAAGTCTGCCAATTCGCCGGGTCAAGTCTGAACCAGAGGCCGCGCAGACAGGCTCAAGTCCCGGTGTCACGGGTGATGCGCCTAGTGCCTCTTAGCAAGGACTCATAGGATAGACAAAGCCTGCCCATCTGAAGTTAATCTTCCTGATGGATACAGACCGCCGCTTTTGGCCTAGCCTGGGATCTGCTAGAACTGCCAACTCAGTACCGTCGAGCTTTATTGTGAGTGACAGCCCTGCGATTGATACTTCTCTAGCCGCTACCGCTCAGTCCCTGGGGCTTGAGCAGATTCAGCGGCACCTTTTTCTCTGCGCCGATCAGACCGTTCCTAAATGCTGTGACAAGGCCGCTAGCTTGGAATCCTGGAACTATCTCAAGCAGCGACTCAAAGCTCTCAAACTGGACGTTCCTCTAGCTGAACGTCCTGCCTGCATCTTTCGCACTAAGGCCAACTGTTTGCGTGTTTGCCAGCAGGGTCCGATTATGGTGGTCTATCCCGATGGCGTCTGGTACCACAGCGTCACCCCAGAAGTAATAGAGCGGATTATTCAAGAGCACCTTTTGCGCAATCAGGTGGTGCAGGACTACGCCTTTGTAGCGCAGCCGCTGGGTGGCGATCGCCTTTCTCTGTCTCTTTCAACGCCTACTCAGACCCAAACTGATGATGAGGAAACCCCTGCTCAAAAGGAAGCGGAAACTACCTAAATCGCCTGCTACATAAAGCATTGACTAACATACCGTAGCTGCTTCAGCAGTTGTACTTAGCCAGAATTGCTGACTTGAATGTTTTTTAAATGATCAGAATGTCTAAAATCTAGGTAATTCTGGGAATAACTAGTCCATAGCAACTAATTTGAATTCAGGCAACCGTGTATCTCGATTTGGAAACAAGACGCACATTGACCCGGTCAAATAGCGCTTCGACTCCCTAAACATTCACCTTGAAAGATGTCAGTCAACCTCATCAACACCGTAAATCGCATGAAGGACGCTAGCTCTGGAGACCAAAAGCAGTTATTGCTCATTGACGATGACCCTAACTTGATCTTGCTGGTCAAAGACTACCTGGAGTTTCGAGGCTTTCAGGTCGTGACTGCCGATAATGGCCGGGAAGCCTTAGACCTGCTGGAAGATCAGACGCCTGACATGATTATCTGCGATGTCATGATGCCGGAAATGGATGGTTATGCCTTTGTGCAGCACGTGCGCGAAAATCAGCAGACCAGCTGGATTCCCATTCTTTTCCTTTCTGCCAAGGGGCAGAGCCAAGATCGGGTCAAGGGGCTAAATACGGGCGCAGATGTCTACATGGTGAAACCTTTTGAGCCAGAAGAACTGGTGGCTCAGGTAGAATCTTCTCTCAAACAGGCAGCTCGTTTAGCCCAGCGGCAAGGCCCCGGTGGAGATAGTGCCCCTACTATGCAGGTACCTTTCGATGTCGAGTTGACCCCAACCGAGCTGAAGGTGGTACAGTTTGTCTCGCGCGGTATGGCGAATCGTCAAATCGCTGATGAGCTGAAGGTGAGTCAGCGCACGATTGAAAGCCACGTCAGCAACATGCTGGGTAAAACCGGCCTCCACAACCGCACCGAACTGGCGCGTTGGGCGATGGAAAATCGCAAAGTTTAGGCCCCAAGTTTGCTAAACTGGGTAACTGGACAAGCTGGTGTAGCTCAGTTGGTAGAGCAGCTGATTTGTAATCAGCCGGTCGCAAGTTCGAGTCTTGTCACCAGCTTTAACCCTTAAAAACCCTTGAGGCCAAAAGGTTTCAGGGGTTTTTAATTAGATCTACTGACGAATTAACGTCCACAGTCTCGGCACTTGTAGTTTTGCTTATCCCTTAGTGTCGTATCGTTCTTGGAGATGTCGTGGAAGCCGCAGGTGGGACAGGTCATTTCTATTGCTATTGCTGCTATGCCTCTGCAAGATGACCCATGTGTTGTTTATCCCGGTGAAGGATGCGTTGCCCCCGGTGCTGACGGTGTATGGCGGGGCTTGTGGGTCAGGGGGAATGCTTACGGAGTCTCAGGATTTCATTGCCGATGAGGATGGCCTGATCGCGGCAAAGTCGGCAGTGTATCTGTACGGCAAAGAGGTGAACGGGGAAACCTACGCCATCTGTAAGTCGGACATGATGATTAAGGGCAACAACCGGGGGAACATCAAGTTTGGCTCTACACTGTCGATGGATGAGTTTGCCGGGATGAAGTTTGACTTCATGCTCTCCAATCCGCCCTATGGCAAGTCTTACAAGTCTGAGCAGAAGTTCATCCTGGATGGAAAGGACATTCTCGATCCGCGGTTTCAGATAGAACTGACGGATTTTAAGGGCAATATCGAGACGGTTGGGGCAACGCTGCGATCGTCCGATGGGCAACTGCTGTTCCTGATGGATATGGTCAGTAAGATGAAGCCGTTGACCGAATACTGCGAGAAGGCTATCGGGAGGAACGGTGATATGGACAAAAACTTGACGTTTTGCTATGACCGCACTGGGGACATTCTGTATATCGACCTCTGCCCTCCCTATGCGGAGAAGGAGTCAGAGGAAATTGGAGATGAGATTATTGCCCGGTTTAATCCAGAGTCGAATGCGATGGAGAATCTAGAGATTTTGTTTTTCTCAAAGCGCTTTGCCGATAAGCCGTTGTGTGAGTTGCCGATTTTGGCTGATTTTAAGTTGGCGAGCTGAGTTCCAACAGAGATAACGCAATGACAAATTCCGACTGGCCGGAAAACTTAATGAAACAACGGGTTACTTACACCTTGGAGCTAGAGGGCTCGTTGGTGCTGGTAGAGAATGTGCCTGCCCGCGTGAACCTAGAGACGGGAAAACAGTTGTTTGTGCCCGAAACGGTGGAACAGCTACATGCCTTGAGCTTAGATTCGCAGCAGTCTCCTGATCATTTCATCCAGGTACCTGTTTATGAGTTTGCCTCGTGAGGGCCACTGTATTGACACTGTATTAACGAATAGCGGGGAGTTTCAACAATATACAGCGAAATTTTATTCACTATTAACTGTAGCAATAATAATGGCGAAAGAGATAACAGCTCTGAACTATTGGGGAAAAGTTGAGTAATGCTGACTTTTTCAAAGCATGAGTTTTATACAGATAGTGTTATTCCAGATCTAGGCGAGGTTCCTGCTCATTGGAAAGTAGCACGAAACCGCTTTCTATTCCGAGAGCAGAACGATCGCTCTTTGGATGGCAAGGAAACTCATTTGTGCATGAGCCAAAAGCGTGGTCTTGTTCCAAGTAATGATTTTGAGGATAAAACACTCCAATCAGAATCATATGAAGGTGCGAGACTTTGCAAGCAGGGCGATCCTGTTCTTAATAGGTTAAAAGCACATTTAAGCGTTTTTGCTACTGCACCGTGCGATGGTTTAGTCAGTCCTGATTATTCAGTTTTTAGGCTTCAGGATTCGGAGATGGTGCCGAAATATTTTGAGCATCTCTTCAAAACATCTGTTTATCTCTCAGAGTTCAATAGGCGAGTTAGAGGAATCGTTAATATCAGCAACTCAAAGAGAAATAGATTCTCTCATGGAGTTCAAGCAAGTAACTATCACTAATGCTGTAACCGGAAAAATAAAAGTCTGAGGTCAATGTCATGGTCAGCAAAACTCACGACACCCCTCTCACCGCCGCCACCGTCCTCCAGACCTTGCGGGCACAGCCTGACCTGTTCGCTCAGTTCAAAATCAAAACTCTCGCTCTCTTTGGCTCCACCGCCCGCAACGAAGCTACCCCCCAGAGTGATTTAGATTTTCTAGTAGAGTTCGACGCCGACCCTACCCTGAGCCTTTACATGGATCTGAAATTTTTTCTCGAAGAGCTGTTTGGGAAAAACGTCGATTTAGTCATCAAAACCGACATCAAACCACAGATCCGGGACACGGTTATCCAGGAGGCGGTTCATGTCGCGTAACCTCAGCCTCTATCTCACCGATATTTTGACCAGTATCGGCAAGATTCAACGTTACACTGCTGGACTCAGCTACGAAGATTTAATACAAGACGAACGCACCCTGGATGCGATCGTCCATAACCTGCAAATCATCGGAGAAGCCACCAAACAAGTTCCTGACTCACTTCGTAGCCAGCATCCGCAAATTGACTGGAAGGCGATCGCTGGCATGAGAGACATCATTGCCCATGCCTATTTCAGCATCAATACCCGCATCGTGTGGAATGTCATTCAGCAGGATCTGAAACCCTTCAAAGATTGCATCGAACAACTTCAGCAAACCGAAAATCTCGACTCATGAAAACCTTAGCTGATGTCCAATCCATCCTACGGCAGCACCTTCCTGAAGTGCAGCAAAAATACCAGGTGCGGGAACTCGGTATTTTTGGCTCCTTCGTGCGGGGTGAGCAAACCGACACCAGCGATGTCGATGTTTTGGTCGAGTTTGACCCTGATGCCCGCTTTGGCCTAGCGGTTGGGGAAGCAGTCGCAAGTGCCGCAGTAAAGTTGTTATGGTGATAAACGTGCTACCCAAGAGAAATTTCAATGATGTCGTTACTTAACCGGATTGCTCCGCTGGCTGTTGCTGCACTGTTGAGTTCATGCGCAGCCGTAGCGACAACTGCCGAGGTCAAAATTACGCCCCTGGGTAG
>JAAHIC010000307.1 GCA_010671965.1 Leptolyngbya sp. SIO4C5 | reverse complement strand
TCTAAAGGTTTCAGATAATGAAGCCTCATCGCAAAAGTCTTGGCTCAGCGCCCTCTCAGTGCTGATTTTGCTGGCTCTGGCGGCAGGGGCTTTGTGGTGGTGGCTGAGCCGTTCTAGTCTGCAACCTTTAGATCGGCCTCATCCTGGCTTTGATCTGTCTCGCCATAGAGCAGTGCCCTAGAGGCTTCCGTCATTTCGTAAGACAGCGTATCCTGCAGCGTCGCTAAGCGTCCGGTCGGATCAGTAGCGGTTGTTTCTGGCCCCAGACTGCAGCGCATCAGCGCCACAGCCGTATTGTCATGACCGTTCTTCTGATTGGCTAGCTCTAGCCAAGATTCTGCCGCCGCTTCTAGAGACACAATATCTTTCACGATCAGGCCAATGTAGTTGGCCCAAGATTCTTCTACCCGCTGATTGTCGCTAAGACCGTCAGAACACAGCAGCAACACCCCGCTCTCTTCAATCACAAATCGCTGAATGTGGGGATGCAGTAGGCTAGACTCGCGAGTACCGATCGCCTGGGTGAGCGCTGCGGCGTTTTCCTGCTGTTGCGCTATTGCCGATAGGCTATGGGCAGCGCTGACTTCCCGGTTTGCCAAGCTATCGTCAACCGTCAGCAAATGACAGTATTCCGGCGTAATCCAGTAGGCGCGGCTATCACCGACGTGAACAATATATAGCTCGTTGGTGGCTTTCCAGCCGCTGGCGGTGCGGATGCGCTGGGGTAGCTGCAGCGCCATGACCAAGGTGGTGCCCATGCGCTGGCGATCGGCGCGGCCTTGACTGTCATTCTGGCTGGCAATCAGGTTGTTGATGACGCGAATTCCGGCTTCGAGCTGTTCCGCCACCAGATCAGGCGTCAGAATATCTTCTTGCTCTAGGGTTTCCCGCAGAAAAGCTTGGAGCTGGAGCTGCAGCGATCGCACCACAATTTGACTCGCCACTTCTCCCCCTTCGTGCCCGCCCACGCCATCGCAGACAATGGCGATATTAGGCACTGGCGGCGCCGCGGTACGCGATCGCTTGGCGCTGCTATGGTCAGGGTAACAAGCATCTTCGTTGCGCACTTGGCTGGGGCCAGCACTGGTAAGGCCCGTAGTCTGGAGCTGCAGCGATGCGGTTGCAGTCAGGTTCAGCAGCAGGCGGTTAAGCTGAGCCGTAATCTCATCGGCGGCGACTTGAGGATGGCGAAGCTGCTCAACGAGGCTACGCAGTCCGTCTACCAGGGGCAGACGCGCCCCCGCTACCAACCCCTGCCAAGCTTCAGCCAGGTCAGCCAAACTGGGCGTCGGCACTGCCACAAACTGCCGCAGCCGCACCCGCCAGCCCTCCACGCGCACCTCATCTTCCAGCGAGAGCAGACTCGCTGCCACCCCCAGGTCACAGAGCGGTTGCCAGAGCTGCCAAAGCTGCCAGAGCCAGTACGCCTGCCGGGCGGGCGGCGTCATTGCCCAAACTGTTTTCAGGGCCGGATAGAGCTGTCCGCCCCGGTTGATCGGGGCGTTTTCCAGCAGTAGCAAATCCGCCTGGGCTTCAGTTTTGAGGACATCGTAGACTCCCGGGACGTGTAGCCGCTGGGGATAGGCCTTGAGATAGGGAACAGCGGCTTCCGGCAGGTCAGGAGGCGGTGCAATAGCCGCTGCTGGGGTTAGATCCAGCCAAATTCCCGGAGCGACAACCCGATAGCGATCGCCAAAAGTATCTCCTACAGCAATCGTCTCGGCTGCGGTTCCGGTAGCCCAGAGATAGCGTTTTTGAGGAGTAGACGGCGACTCAGAGCGGGTCATAGGCGCAGGAGGATGACGACGGGTACCCTTACAACAAGTTAACCAGAGCTTCCAGACTCAGACGGAAAGGCTAGATTAATCCTAGAGGATTTTTGCAAATAGGCCGTTGTCGTCAGAGATGAAATCTGCGGAATTGACCTCGAATCTTGTGAATTACTTATTTGAGAGAACTCGATTAAACCATGAGCCTTGCCTTGTTTTGGGTTTTAGTGGGGGCGGCGCTCTGCATGATGGAGCTGCTAGTGCCTACAGAGTTTATAGAATCTGCTCTAGGAATTAGCGCTTTCTTAACAGCCCTGTTAACGCCAGTTGTACCGCAGTTCGAGTTTCAGGTGGGACTGTGGATGGTCTTTTCGCTGGCGCTGCTGTTTTTGCTGAAGCGACTCGTGCCGCAAAAGACCCCCCGCATTCTGATGGACTCTACTGAAGCCCGCACCCTAACTTCGATTGCCCCCGGCCAGCCGGGAAGAGTGTTATATGAAGGCAACTCCTGGCAGGCCCGCTGTGAAGACAATCGGCTGGCGATCGCCGCCGATCAGCCCGTTTTAGTCGTGGGTCGCAACGGCAATACGCTGCTGGTTCTACCTGAAAGTGAACTGCATTAATTAGGAATTTAAACTATGAATCCGTTTACGTTTTTGATTGTTTTAATTTTTGGCGGCTCTATTGCCGCCAGCTCTGTCAAAATTGTCAACCAAAGCGACGAAGCCTTGGTAGAAACCCTGGGTAAATACAACGGTAAAAAGCTGTCCCCTGGCCTCAACTTTTTAGTGCCATTTGTAGACAAAATTGTCTATAAGCAGACGATTCGAGAACGGGTTCTAGACGTGCCGCCGCAGCAGTGCATCACCCGCGACAACGTTTCAATTAGCGTTGACGCCGTCGTCTACTGGCGCATTGTTGATATCGAAAAGGCTTACTACAAAGTCGAGAGCCTGCAATCGGCCATGGTCAATCTGGTACTGACCCAGATTCGGGCGGAGATGGGCAAGCTGGAACTGGACGAAACCTTCACCGCCCGCTCTGAAATCAACGAGCTGCTGCTGCGAGAACTGGACATTTCTACCGACCCTTGGGGGGTGAAGGTGACACGAGTAGAGCTACGCGACATTGTCCCCTCTAAGGCAGTGCAGGATTCAATGGAGCTGCAAATGGCAGCAGAGCGACGCAAACGGGCCTCGGTGCTCACCTCTGAAGGGGAACGGGAAGCTGCCGTCAACTCCGCTAGGGGACGGGCCGAAGCGGACGTTCTGGCGGCAGAAGCGCGGCAAAAAGCGGCCATTCTAGATGCCGAAGCCGATCAAAAGGCGATTGTGCTGCGGGCACAGGCGTTTCGGCAAGAACAGGTATTGAAAGCTCAGGCAACTTCAGAGGCAATGCAGGTTGTGGCCCGCACCCTCAAAGCCGATCCCACGGCCCGCGATGCGCTGCAGTTCTTGCTGGCGATGAACTACATTGAAACCACTGAAGAAATTGGCACCAGCGGCAGCAGCAAGGTGATGTTTATGGATCCGCGCAGCATTCCAGCAACGCTGGAGGGCATGCGATCGATTGTGGGGAATGTGGATGGAGTGGTGAACAACCAGACGGAATCGTAGTCGTAGGGGGCGGTTTATCAGCCGTCCCCGATGCAAACCGCCCCCAGGTTAACCCAGGAGAATTTGAGAGGGATCCATTATCCAAAATTCTTCTGATTCTTCGGTGAAAGCAATTGGCAAGACAGTCTCCAAATTTTCGGGGGGATTTGGCACAATATAATACGTTGTCATTTCACCAAAATTAGGACAAGCATTGGCGGCGACAATACCGGCCTCAACAGCTCGCTTTACCTCAGACAGCGGCCCCCGTATTGACACAAACTGACGACCACTATCAGCCTGCTCCTGTTTTACCAGCGTGACGCGACCCGCTTTTACCATCGCATCTGCCGCCGCTAAAACTGCCGGAAACGTCTGGGTTTCAACGACCCCCACTGCAATCGGCATATTCATCAACTCCTAAGCTTCTAGCCCTTAACTATACCTTGATTGCACTGGGTTCAGCGATCGCTGCAATAATTCGTTCGCAGCCTGATTCTGGTCTGGCCCAGTCACAGCGACAGTCCTTTGGATCGCCCCAGCAGAGACTCAGATATAGCTCGCTGCGGGTAGCGTCAATTTCGGCCCATTCGGTCGAGTCAATCAGCGATTCTACGTGGTCCAGCGTTGTCGGCTGCGGCGGACGCCCCGCTAACCACAGCCGCATAGTACCGATAGACTGACGCCAAAAAGCAATTACAGCGGCCTTAGCCTCGATTAAGGTGCGCTTATCTTGAGCGATCGCCGTTAGCTGCGGGTGCAGTTCGGGGAAGCGAATCGACTGCCCGTTAAAGCGGCAGGTATGCCAGACCAAACCGGAAACATGGTGTTCGCGCTGATATTCATGTACCTGCGCTCTAAAATCTTGAATCGCAAACACCTTACTGAGCTTTTCAGAGCCTAGTGCTTTGGCAACAACTGAGTTATTGAGGCGATCGCTTGAAGACAGCAGCACTCGTTCGCCTCTCCAGGCTGCTCGGAGTTCCTGATCCAGAATTTCCAGCAGTTGCTCAGTTGTATAGCTCATCAAGTCTTCCAGGTGAGCAAGGTGCCTTTATTCTATCAGGGTCGCCGGCGATAGGGGGTGATCGCGCGAGCAGTTAGTATTGACAAAGCCCGCTGCAGGCAATAGGAACTCTAACCTACGATCAATATCGGCCTAAACTATCCATTAGCAACTGATAAAATCCGGCGGCATCCACCGTTTGCATCACCGTGGCATTGGCCGACTGCATCACCCCCGGCAAAAAATCGACGACGCTGCGACCTAGATTAAGCTCACCTTGGGTTTCAATCGCCACTTTCGCCGCCTGCCCCACAAACAGATCGGGCTTTAGTAAATAAGCGATGACACAGGGATCGTGTAGCGGTGCCCCCGGCAGGCCATGTTTCACCGCATCGGCCACACCATAATAAGCCAGCAGATCGGCAGCGGCCTGGCTCACAGGAGAACCAATCGCCCGCATTTTCCCCAAGCGTTCCGGCGTGGTTAAGACCTGATGGGTTACGTCCAGGCTCAGCAGCGTTAGCTTAGCGCCTGACTCAAATACCACTTTGGCGGCGTGAGGATCGACATAAAAGTTGAATTCGGCTGAGGGGGTGACATTTCCGCGTGCGATCGCCCCGCCCATAATCACAATTTCCTCAATATTTTGCACAATGGCGGGCTGCTGAATCAGGGCGATCGCGATATTGGTCAGCGGCCCCAGCGCGGCGATGGTAATGGGCTGCTGCGCCTGGGTTAACTGCTCAATCAAAAAGCTGACGGCGTGCTGCGATCGCAGCGGCATCGTTGGCTCTGGCAGCTCAGCCCCTTCTAGTCCGGTACTGCCGTGTACATGCTCCGCCGTCACCAGAATTCGCATCATCGGTCGGGGACAGCCGGCATAAACGCCAATCTCGGTTCGTCCTGCGAGCTGGCAAATTTTACGGGCGTTTTTCTCAGTCAGCACCAGCGGCACGTTGCCAGCAACGGCGGTGATGCCAAGCAGATTTAGTTCAGGAGCGGCGAGGGTTAGCAGAAGGGCGATCGCGTCATCCACACCGGGATCGCAGTCGATGATTAGAGGTAAAGGAGGCATGAGAAAGAAGGCAAAATTTTGATCGAAAATAGCATTAGAGGAATTATCAGTATCGATGACGTTTTTGATTGGTATGGGGTTGAACGCCGATAGTAATTAGCCCTAACCCATTATTCAACGCGGCGACCGCAAAGATGCGATCGCTGTCCTGTTGCAGCTTGGGTATGAGCAATAATCTTACTGGAGTAACAGAAACGCTAGTTTAGAGTATCAGTTGTTTTACTGTGAGCAAATACGATGACTTTGCTAGAACAGGCTTTTCAAGCTGTCCAAAAGCTGCCCAGTGAGCTTCAGGATGAAATTGCTCAGTAGCTCTTGGAGGAAATTCAAGCTGAACTGCATTGGCATGAGGTTTTGTCACATCCTGATGTGGAGTTAGGTGGTTTTCGAGATATGGCTCAGGCTGCACTCGCAGAAGATAAAAGGGGGAAACTGAGGAGAAGGACTGTGGGGAAGAGATATAAATAAAATTGTTTGGCTTTGAATTAGGTCTTATGCTGAATATGACCGCATTGTTGTTAA
>JAAHIC010000306.1 GCA_010671965.1 Leptolyngbya sp. SIO4C5 | reverse complement strand
AAGGACCAGCAGGTGATATTACCGCTCAGATTGAGCAATCCGTTGACCTGTTAGAGAACAGTCAGTTTTCAAGTGATACGCTGCTTGGCTCTGGTAGGGCTGGCAATATACGAGTTGAGACCCGCCGACTCAATGTAGAAGGCGGTAGTTTGATTTCAGCAGCCACTACGGGCACAGGTGTTGGTGGGACTCTGTTCATTGATGCTTCAGAATCTGTCAATTTATTGGGGGGTGATATTACAACATTGACGTTAGGAGAGCAGTCGGCTGGCAACATTACTGTAACCACGCGGCAGTTGACGGCAAACCGAGGCGGCAGAATAGAAACTGGCACAACCGGACTTGGCCGTGGGGGAGATGTTGACGTTTTTGCAGCTGAGTCGATTGATTTTTCAGGTGTCGCTACTGTGACAGCAGGTAGTGCTTCGGGACTTTCCCGTAGCGGTATTTCGACTTTTGGTCAGGTGGGTAGTAGCGGCAACAGCGGCGATATTAGTGTCACAACAGGTGCATTCTCAATTCGAGATGGGGCGCAGATTTCTACAGCCGCCCTAGGCAGAGGAAATGGCGGCGGCATTCAGGTGCAGGCGGATTCGCTGGCTTTAGCAAATACTGGACGCATACTGAGTCGGTCTGAGGGTCAGGGACTTGCAGGCAATGTGGGGATCAGGGTACGAGACTCGCTCGCTGCCAGCGGCGGCGAGATTTCGGCTAGCTCAGACCTGGCTGGGGGCGGCAATATCGGCGTGAATGCAGGCGTGTTCTTCCTGAATCGCGGCAGTCTCGTCAGCTCCAGCGTTTTTGACAGCACCGGGGGCGGTGGCAATATTGATATCAGCTCCAGCGCTTTCGTCGCCATCGAAGACAGTGATATCCTCGCCAATGCTGAATTTGGACCAGGGGGCAACATCTCGATCAATTCGCCTGCTTTTCTAGCTGATTTGTTTTCCAATAGCCGAGCCACTCCTGTAGGCCGCAATCCCGGCAGCTTTGCTCAGTTTCGCGGCAATGGCCGGGTGGACATCTCGGTAGATTCTGCCTCCGGGACATCTGGCAATACGTCACTGCCAGATCTAATCACCGATGAAGGTTTGGCCGAACTGCCGATTGATCTGAGTGACCCCACCGGGCTGATCGATCGCAGTTGTCAGGCGCTAGGACGGAGCGAGAGGAATGAGTTTGTGGTGACGGGTCAGGGGGGACTGCCCAGCGACCCCAGTCAGCGGCTAGAGGAAGAGGGCTTTCTAGAAGATTTGGGGCCAGAGACGGTGGAGGCCGCGATCGCCCCCACCAGTGCTGCCCCCAATCCTGCCGCAGCGCCAGAGCGCATTGTCGAACCCCAAGGTTGGATCCGAGCAGAGACAGGCGAGATTCGCTTGGTGGCTACTGTCTCGGCAGCCGCTCCTGATTTACATGAAGATACCTGCCGAGTTGCTGAGGAGGGTTTGAACTAATGTCTCTGCGATCGCGTCTTGTTCGTTTCCTTGCCCTTTTTTGCCTCACCCTCTGGCTCAGCCTGACACTGACGCCCGTGCAGGCTCAGGTTTCGCCGCCGCCCGCTACATCTCTAACACAGCAGCTTCAGGCAGGACGCCGCTACTACAGCAGCGGTCAGTATGCCCCCGCCGCTCAAAGCTGGCGGCAGGCGGTGCAAGCTGCCATACCTAACACGGCCAATCAGGCGGTAGCCCTCAGTAATTTAGCGCTGGCCCATCTGAAGCTAGGCCAATACCCCGAAGCCGAAGCCGAGATTGCTCAAGCCGTCACCATCACCACAGCGCTGGCTGACTCTGACTACACCCAGCGGGTCAAAGCTCAGGTCTTCAGCACCCAGGCGCAAATCCAGATGGCAAAGGCGCAGCTTGATCAGGCACTAGCGTCACTAACTCAGGCAGAAGCCGCCTATGAAGCGATCGCGGATACCGCTGGCCTAATCCGCACCCGGCTGAATCAGGCTCAAATCTGGCGGGTCCAGGGGCGCTATCGTCGCTCCCTCGATCGCCTAGAGGAAGTGCGTCAGCTGCTAGAAACCCTGCCTGACGCTGCCCTCAAAGCAGCAGGACTCAGACAGCTTGGCAACCTGCAACGACTGGCTGACTCTATAGACACATCGATTCAGACTTTGCAAGCGAGTTTGGATGTGGCGCGTACGGCGGGTTTAGAGGTAGAAAAAAGCGCGACCCTGTTGAGCCTAGGCAACGCAATGGCTCAAGGAGATACGCAAATGGCAGCTAGCTACTATCAGCAGGCAGCTACCTCCCCCGTTTTACACACGCGGCTCCAGGCTCAAATCAACCACCTGCAAATTTGGCTACCCCAGCCCGACCTCACCCCCGATCAGTCGCAAACTGTCTCAGACCTCCTTGCCCAGATTTGGGCACAACTGCCGGAACTGCCCCCCAGCCGCAGCAGCATACTGATGCAGGCCAGCTTAGCGCAGAGCCTAATTGAGGCTGCAAGTCCTCCGCAGCTCTATGGTACTGCGCTCAGAGATCTAGACATTGCTCAGTTATTGACCCAGGTCTTAACTCAGGCGCAGGCTTTAGAAGACGTGCGGGGGCAGTCCTATGCGCTGGGCTATTTAGGCAAGCTTTATCAGAAAAAGCAGCAGTGGACAGAGGCAGCAGAGACAACCCAGCAAGCTCTTACCCTGGCTCAAGAGAGTCAGGCTAATGCCATTACCTATCAGTGGCAGTGGCAGCTCGGCCAAATTCTAAAGTCTCAGGGAGAAATTACCAGCGCGATCGCCGCCTACCAGGAAGCAATCAAAACCCTGCAAACGCTGCGCAGCGATCTAGTCGCCATCAACCCGGAAGTACGCTTTTCCTTCCGCCAGGGCATCGAGCCAATCTACCGGGAGCTAGTAGACCTGCTGCTCCAGCCTGAGCCGGGAGCTGAACCCAGTTCTAAAAATTTAGCAGTGGCTCGTGATGTCATCGAGTCTTTGCAGGTGGCAGAGCTGGTCAACTTTTTTCGAGCGGACTGTTTGATTACGAATCCAATTCAGATTGATCAGGTCGATACCCAGGCAGCCGTGATCTATCCAATCATTCTGCCCGATCGCTTAGAGATCGTGGTGCGCCTGCCGGGGCAGGAGACTTTGCAGCATGTCTCAGTGACGGTGAGTGAAGCTGAAATTGAGCAGACTTTGGATCAGCTGCGAAGGGCAATCGCCATTGAGCCGCCTGAGGTTCCTGTTCCAGATGTAATATCTGCGCCTGTACCAGAGTCACCTCCAGCCCCGGAGCTGGCTGAGGCTGAGCCGTCAGCTCGCTCACCACGGGCTGATGTTGATGTTGTCACGAATAACAACCCATCAGCGTCTACCGCAGAGCCGCTCATAGATTTTCGGCCCCTGGCACGTCAGGTATATGAGTGGCTGATTGAGCCGATTGCCCCGGCACTGGAGGCCAGTGATACCCAGGTTTTAGTATTTGTCTTGGATGGGGCGCTACGCAACGTGCCGATGACGGTGTTAATGAACGCGCAGGACGAGTATCTGATTGAAAAATATGCGATCGCCCTAACGCCCGGTTTGCAACTTCTAGATCCGCAGCCGCTCACGCAGCGAAGAGTGACGGCCTTGGTAGGGGGGCTGAGCCAGTCCAATCAGGGCTATAGCGGACTGCCCTATGTCGAGGCAGAAATTGCCAAAATTCGGGCCGAGGTGCCGGCTGAAGTGTTGCTCAACCAGGACTTTAACAATCGAGATTTTGAACGAACCCTGAGTGATTCCAACTTCCGCGTGGTTCACTTGGCAACCCACGGCGAATTTAGCTCTGATCCAGAAGATACCTACATTCTTACCTGGGACGGCCGCATTCAAGCAAACGCCCTTGGGAGCTTGCTCCAGTCCAGCGAACTCAGTCGTGATGAAACCGTCGAACTGCTGATTCTCAGCGCCTGCGAAACGGCCTCTGGCGATGAACGCGCCGCCTTAGGGCTGGCGGGCATTGCCGTGCGATCGGGCGCTCGCAGCACCCTGGCTTCCCTATGGCAAGTTAGCGATCAGGGAACGGCTGAGCTGATGAGCAATTTTTATCAAGAACTCTCAGGCAGTAACCAAACCAAGGCCGAAATTCTGCGCCAGGCTCAGCTCAAGCTGCTGCAGGGCGAGGACGGTCAGTATCAGCATCCTTACTACTGGGCCGCTTTTGTGCTAGTGGGTAACTGGTTGTAGTCGGCTCAAGACCAGGTAATTTCTTCGCTAAAGCCGAGTCCGGCCCGATAGATAGCTTCTTGGCAAGCCTCGATCGCCTGCTGCTGCAGTGAATTGGGGGGAATATCTTCGCAGAGGCGGCGGGCGAGGGCCTGACTGACTATGTAAGCAGATTGAGAATCAGCGCCAACTTGCAGCAATTCTTGTAAAAAGCTTTGAGCCGTCCGGCGAGTTAAATAGACATTGCTCAAAAGAATTTTCCGTGGCACAAACATGAGTGACGAGTCTGAGGGAACTAAAGTTCTCTTCTGGCAGTTCTCTCGCCTGTCCGGAAAAATAGGGCCATCAGCGCGATCGCTCAACGTCTTTAACGGCCTAGCACCGCAGTCCCTTCATAAAAATAGAGGCCCGCAATGCAGCCTGTCATCAAAGTGGCTAGCGTGCCGGCCCACAAAGCTTTCCAGCCCAATTCACTAATATCTTTGCGCCGAGAGGGCACCAGCCCCGCCAGACCCCCCACAAAGATGCCCACTGAAGGAATATGGGCAAAGCCGCAGAGCACATAGCTGACAATCACCATCGTGCGATCGCTAATTTGGCCGCTGCCTGAGAGTCCAGCCAGGGTCAGATAGGGGGGGATTGCCGTTTCGAGCAGGCGACGGCCAATAATTTTAGAAGCTTCCCAGAGTTCCGGCCAGCTATCAGACACCGCCGTCATCAGCGTCAGCGGTAAAAACAAAGCGCCCAAGATATTCTGCAGCGTCACCACCTGAAACACCTGACCAATCCAGCGCAGCAAAGTCATTTCACTTTCTGACCAGGAAGCCAATCCGGCAAAAATCAGATTCAACAGCGCAATTAGTCCCAAAATTGCCACAATCACGGCGGCAATTCCCACCGCCATCTTCACCCCATCTAGAGCCCCTAGAATCAGCGCGTCCATTGGGCTTTGCCTGTCGTCTGATTCCGCTTTTTCTGCAGGCACCTCGCCTAGCGTCTCCGGTACCCCGGTTTCCGGCACCAAGATTTTAGACATGACAAAGGCGGCTGGAATCGTCAGAATTGAGGCCGCCATCAGGTGCCCCGTAATGGCAGGGAAAGTGGAACGCAAAAAACCAGCGTACAGAGCTAGGACGGTTGAGGCAATAGAGCCAAAGCAGGAGGACAGAACGGCACACAGCTCGCTGCGGGTCATATTGGCCAAGAAAGGCTTGATGGCGATCGCTGACTCAATGCCCACAAAAATGTTGGCTGCACCCGCTAGAGACTCAGCGCCGCTGATATTCATTGCTGAGCGAAACAGCTTAGCAAACACCTGCACGATGGGCTGAATAATATTGAGGTTGTAGAGCAGGGCAATCAGCGCTGCGAAGAAAATCACCTGGGGCAGCGAACGAAAGGCAAAAACAAAGCCAATATTGAGGTTATCTACGCCAATGCGATCGCCCGGTACAGCCGTAAATGCCGGGGTCAACGCTCTCGCCAGCCAACGCCCCGCCCCTACCGATCCGGCAGCGGCGCTTGGATCAGGCACAAACAGCGGCCCAAACAAAAAACGCGCTCCTGCTTCAGATGCATCAATAATGCCGTTCAGCAGATCGTTGAGGATCAACACCAAATCCCGCGTACCTGGTATGCGAAAGACCAGCAAGCCAATAACAAGCTGCAGCCCTATGCCCCAAATAATCACCTTCCAGGGAATGCGGCGGCGATCTTCCGAGCCAAGCCAAGCAATGGCACATAGACCAAACAGACCCAGAAACGAGAGCAAATTCAGCATTGAGTCGAGCGCCTCCCAGAATGAATTGAACTGGCTA
>JAAHIC010000305.1 GCA_010671965.1 Leptolyngbya sp. SIO4C5 | reverse complement strand
TATTTCGTTCGTTCATGATAGTGCTGAGCAAACGAAAGCTTTAGAGGGGTCATAGAACAGCGGCAAGAAGGCAAACCTCCTCAATATTGACACGTAAAACTATAGACATCCGCTCCCCGGAATGCTGAAAAGAATCTTAAGCAGCAGCCCCTGAGAATGACCTGCTTGATATATTAACTTTTGTTAATGAGTATATTTGCTTATTAACTGGCTGCTGTGACAATGAAGCCGCTTTGTTCAAGCTAGCGGTCACCTTGTTGCTTTAGCACCTGAGCGCCAAAGAGTCAGTAGGCGTGAGCGATCGATAGATGAGTTATGAGAGTTACTACGATAGAAAGTCTATTAAAAGCCTATCAGGCCGGAGAAAGAGATTTTTCGGAAAGTCATTTAAATCAGGCCAATTTATTTGAATGGGACTTGCGCAGCACGATTTGGCGGCGTTCCACGCTAGCAGCCATTTATGCTCCCTATGCCAACTTTAGTCAGGCCAAGTTTATTCAGTGTCTGCTAGCTGAAAGCAATTTAGCCAATGCTGTCCTCTATGCCGCAGATCTGAGTCAGGCTGACCTGCAGGGGGCCGATCTGACGCGGGCAAATCTTAGCCACTGTAATCTGCGCGGGGCCAATTTGAGCGGCGCGAAGCTGTCAGGGGCCGATCTAAGCTATGCAGACTTGCGCGAAGCCAATTTAGCCGGAGCAGACCTGGTGAGAGCCAATTTAGCCGCAGCCAGCTTTGCCAAAACTAACCTGACAGGTAGCTGTTTATTTCGTGCCCGACAGGTTAGCTTAGAGGGCGCTCTCTGCGATCGCTCCACAATTCTGCCGGACGGATACCACTACGAGCGCTAGGCGAATATCTGCCTTTCGATATTCATCAGCAGTCCGTGTGAGGGAGGGCGATCGCCTTTACATATCGTTACTTTGAGGTTAGATGTCAAAAAATTATTAAAACAACATGGCTAACAACTATTTAATCGCCGTCTTATCCAATCGAATTCAGGCAGAGAAAGCCTACTCTGCTTTAGAGCAGGAAGAGGTGCCCATGAGTCAGGTATCAGTCCTGGGGCGAGGCTTCAAGAGCGCAGATGAATTCGGCTTGATTAATCCCGATGACGAAGCCGATCGCCTCTCTGATCAGCTTGCCCTCTGGGTAATTCCGTTTGGCTTTCTAGCCGGATTTGCCTTTAGCGTCCTATCAGGATTGCAGACGTTTGCCTGGGCCGGAGAACTGGGCAATCACCTGATTGGCGGACTTCTGGGAGCTGCCTCTGGTGCGCTTGGTGCGTTTGTAGTAGGTCGCATTTCAGGCTGGACCGTGGGCAGCGGCGACGCGATCGCCTATCGCAACCGTCTCAATGCTGGTAAATACCTGATCATCACCCAGGGATCAGATGAGCTGGTGCGTCAAGCGACACGAGTTTTGCGCCAGTTTGAGCCAGAAAATATTCAGGGCTACACTGAGCCTGCCTAGGTTCGGGTTGTTAGCCACTAGAATTGACGGGTAGGGCAGCAGACCCTGCCCGTTTTCTATATTTTCAGCTTGATCAAGTACCAGGCTTAGAGCCTGCAGGAGTAGCAGGAGACGCCCTGATTGAGTATGCTAATGCGTAGCTAGAGTGCCACTGAGCGCCACCAGTCACCCACGCCAGTGTAAGGGAGTCTCGATGAGGCAGATGCCAATAGACAAGCTGCTGCTGTCCAAAAGCTTACTACTTCTATATTTGCTGCTGCCGGGTGCAGCGGCTGAGGCTGCCAAAACCCGTGACCCGTCTCAGCCTCTATTAGCTCAAGCCGTTACTAATGAGGAGCGCCTTGAGCTAGAGCAACTCCAGCGCGAAGCCAATCTCGCTTTCAGCCGGGCGACGACTTTGTTCACCGTGCTGCTAGGGGCCTTGGTATTGCTGATTGGCGTCGGCGTTGCTATGCTCTGGTTTCTGCGTCAGTCAGTGGTGCGTGAGGTTGCGACTGTGGTGCGCACTCAGCTCAATGAAATGACGAATCTGGAAAACCAGATCCGCTCAGCCACCAAAGAGCTTGACCACATTCTCCAAGATGCTGAAACGCTAGCTGACGAACTCAGCGATCGCTCGGACAGTTTTGCCCAAGAGGCGGCCAGTCGCCAGCAGGCAATTACCAAACTGGTAGACGATCTAAGCCACTTCAAGCAGGAAACTCTAACCGACTGGCAAACGCAAATCACACAGCTACAGCAGGATTTGCAGGCCCGCCAATCTGAGTTCACCCAGAATATCGACTCGCTGCAGCAGCAGGCTGATCAACAGCTGGGCCAATTTTCAACCCAGATGCAGGCACAGCAAGATTCGCTGCAAGAAACTGCTGTCACCACTCAATCTGAATTTAATCACCAGCTAGCCACCCTTAGATCCCAGAGCGAACAGGAGCAGACTGGTTTAGCCCAAACTTTGCAGCAGCAAAAGGCTGATTTTCTCGAAAAGCTAACGGCCCTTTTAGGGGAAGTGAGTCAAACTCGCGATCGCGCTCTGACAGAACTGCAGCAGCTCCAGACCGACTTTCCCAGTCGCTTAGATGCCCTGAGCGAAGAAGCCCAACAGCGACTTCACCAGCACCGCGACCAGCTTCTAGCGGGCCTGACCCAGCAGTCCCAAGAGATTAGCGATCAGCTTTCAGAGCTGCAGGCTAGCACCTACGGTCACAAAGAACTGGCCCTGCAAAATATTGAACGGGCTACCCAAAGTTTTGAAACTCAGTTTGCTCAGCTCAAGCAGGTTGTAGAAGCGCAAAAAGAGCAGACCCTCTACGAACTGCGGCAGGCAGCCGATAGCTTTGTTGGCCAGTTTGACAGCCTCAATGCCGAGGTGAACAGCCGCAAGTCTAGCCTGCTGCAAGACTTGACCCAGCAGTCAGAGCTGGTAGCCGTGCAGCTTGGCAGCCTGCAGCAGGAGATGGAATCCCAAAAGCAGACATCGCTTGAGCAGCTACAGCAAACCGCCTCTGAGTTTGCCAATCAGCTAGTGGCGCTACGCAGCGATCTCGACCAGCAAAAGAGCAGCCTGTTTACCGATTTAGAGCAGTCGGCTCAGGCGTTTCAGCAGCAGCTGCAGGAACTGGGCGCTGGCCTGCAAGGTGAACGTAGCCAGACCTTGGAAAGGCTACAGCAGAGCGCGGCTGAATTTAGCAATCAGCTTGCCGAAATGCGATCGCAGGTGTTTGAGCGGCGCGATCGCGTTTTGGGAGGTTTAGAAGCCTTTGATAACCGGCTCAGCGAGCAGGTGACGGTGCTAGAGGCGGAAGCCGCTCAGCGGCAGCAGGCCGCCCTAGAGCGACTAGAGCAGGTGAAAGCTGACTTTGCGGCTCAGATTAACGAACTTAAAGACAGTCTCGATCAGCAGCAGGCGACAACCTTCGACGAGCTGAGTCAGCTAAACGCAGACCTGCGCGATCGCCTCAGCCGCCTCCAAACCGAGGCCCAGGCTGAAAAAGACCAGATTATGCAGCAGCTCGGCGAGGTCACGCCCCAGTTTGTCGCAGATTCTTTTGAGGCGGAAATTCGCCAGGCCACTCAAGATCTTTCCCTGCAGCTTGAGCGACTACAGGCCAATCGCCCAGAGCTATTTTTGACCGCTGATGACCGGATTGAGAAAGGGGATCTATTCAAGTCTCAGAAGCGCTACGCCGAGGCGATCGCCGAGTACGACAGTGCCTTAGAAATTCAGCCCAACAACGCCGAAATTTGGCAGAACCGGGCCGCAGCCCTGTCAGAACTGCAGCGCCATGACGAAGCGCTAGCTTCTTTAGACAAGGTGCTGACGCTGCAGCCGGAAGCGGTAGATCCTTGGTATCAGCGCGGCCTGATTTTGCGGGAGCTGAAACAGTACGATGAGGCGGCGGCGGCTCTCGATCGCTTCCTAGAGCAGCGTCCGGAAGACGCCAAAGCCTGGTTCAACAAGGGCATGGTGCTGAGTCGTCTGAGACAGCGGGAAGAAGCGATCGCTGCTTTTGACAAAGCTTTAGAGATCAACGGCGAGTACCACGAAGCCTGGGTGAATCGCGGCGTGGCCTACGGCATTTTGCAGCAGCATGAAGCGGCGTTTCAGTCTTTCGACAAGGCGGTTGAGTTTCAGCCCAATGATGCTGTTGCCTGGCTGAATCGTGGCTTGGCCCTGAGTGAGCTGGAAAAGTTTGAAGAGGCGCTAACTTCTTTTGATAAGGCTACTCGGTTTAACCCAGATTCGGCCAAAGCTTGGGATAACCGGGGCTACGTGCTGATGAAGCTGGGCCGCGATGCCGAAGCTATTCGCAGCTTTGATAAGGCGCTGGCGGCAGATGCCGATTATGACAAGGCGCTATACAACAAGGCCATTTGCTATGCCATGCAGCGAGAAGTGGATATGGCGCTTGAGAGCCTGCAGCAGGCGATTCGCCTAGAGCCTTCTTACCGGGAAGAGGCCAAGGTGGAGCCTGCCTTTGACACCCTTTGGGAAGATGACTGGTTTAAGGACTTGGTGCGGCGATAGAGGCGGGCAGTGCCCGCCCTACGTGGTGTGGTGAGGCGGGCAGTGCCTGCCCTACGTGGTGTGGTGAGGCGGGCGGTGCTCGCCCTACGTGGTGCGGCGATGGTTTTACTGAGGCGGGCGGTGCCCGCCCTACGCTGGGCGCTGAATGATGGTTTCTAGGATGCGGCGCTTGTTTTGCGGGTCGATGCCGATCAGGCGCACGTAGTCGTCAGGGTGACTGGCGAGACATGTTTCTAGGGCGGCGATCGCTTCGGCTGGATTGCGGGTTTGCACTGCGGCGCAGCTCTGCCAGGAGTTGGTGCGGAAGCGACGGCGATCAACATGCTCCATGCCAACGCGATGGCCTTGCTGCAGAAGCTGGTGGACTTGGTTGAGGGTTTCGGGTGAGAGAGCGGAAGAGGGGGACGGTGAGGTGGGAGAGGGGGACGGTGAGGCCGGGCTAGAGCTGCCGTTGGGGGCAGGGGAGTAGCTGCGGTAGAAGCGATCGCGATCAGAAGCGTCAGAAGCATAATTTTGCGATCGCAGGGCTTGGTTATATTCCCGTACCAGACCCATATTTTGCATTCTGTCCTGTTCGCCCACCATTTGCTGACCGACTTCTAGCAGATGAGCCAGGTTGAAACTAGGCTTGCGGAAGCTGGGGGGACGCTCGGCGTTGACGACGTTGCGGGAGATATTTTCCACGCCAACGGACTGGATGAACTCTAGAATCTGTTCGTCGTAGATCCGCGATCGCAGCGCTCCAAAGAAGTCGATCGCCTGAGGCTCAAACGTGTCTACTAGCTGCTCAATGTCTCGCTGAGACAGTCCGTCTGACTCAAAGATGCCGCCAACGATGCCAATGCGATCGCTGCGATCGGGTTCCCAGTAAAATTTCTCCATTCGTCCGTCTCGCACCAGCGGCGCATACAGGGTGGAAAAGTCGTTGCCGGTGACGATAATCGGGATGCGCTGAATTGGCTTGTCGTCATAGCTGCCGGGGAGCTGCACGTTAGTTGGCGTGTCAGCAATGTTCATCAGCGTGTTGTTCACTAGCTGGGTGTTGACGGTGTACTGGGTGGTGGCATCAAAGCGACCCGCTCCGGCGTCTAGATCGTTGATCATCAGCACCGCCATCACGCCGCGTACCCGCACCAGTTCGGCAGCCTCCCGGTAGCGCAGTCGCACTAGCCGCGCTGGATCTCCGGCGTCAGGGCTTTCTAGCTCCCCGCCGGAGATGTGTACTACCTCAACCCCCATGCGCTCATAGACCAACTCACACTGAAAGGTTTTGCCTTCCCCTTTGCGCCCATGTACCCCTAAAATTAGCGGTACTTTGACCTGGGGTAGATTGAGAAAGTTCTTGGTAATGTGGACTGAAAGCTTATTGAGAAAGCGGGGAGAAACGTAATAGGCCATGAGATTGCTCGAACGGGCACTTAGCCATTATCCCGCTGTTGGGTGCATCCATAGAGCGATCGCGCTGGAATAAAGGATACAAATTACCAAGAACTTTCTA
>JAAHIC010000304.1 GCA_010671965.1 Leptolyngbya sp. SIO4C5 | reverse complement strand
ACCCGGCAGCGGCGCTGAGTCTGGTGGGAGCGCGACCCGTGGCTAAAGTGCAGGCATTAGCCACGCTGCCAGGGGTTGAAGTGACCGGGCGGGTGCCCTCAATGGTGGACTCTTTGCAGCGGGCGACAGTTTGCGTGGTGCCGCTGCGGGCCGGGCTGGGAATTAAGAACAAGACGTTGGAACCGATGGCGGCTGGGGTGCCGGTTGTGGGGAGCGATCGCGGTTTAGAAGGACTGACGGTGGACGCTGCAGCGGGGCCGCTGCGGGCACTGCGAGCCAATACTCCTCAGGACTATGTCAGCGCCATTGAGCGCCTGTTTGAGGACAAAGAGTTGCGTAGCCGCCTGTCTGCAAATGCTAGAGCCATGATTGAGGCTGAGTACACATGGGAAAAAGCCGCGCAAAAGTATGAGCGGGTGTTATCCTCCTAAACAGATCTCCAGTATCAGGGTGACGCTACTTAGAACCACCATTCGCGCGTCAGCAAGTGTCAAAAAGCCTCTTTCCATTTCAGCGTCCCCTCTCGCAGCGACGGGTACAAGTTTGGGTGCGATCGCCGCGTGCTGCTAGGCGCTGGCAGGCCGTCGGGCAAATAGCAGCTCTGATTGCCCTCGTTGCCACTGCTGGTTTGACCCTCAATGGCGTCTGGATTGGTATTCGCTACATTCTTAATCCCAACACCTCCCACTGGCTAGATCGCTATTTACCGCAGACCACCGGGCTAGGACAGGCTGAGCTCCAGACTCTAGCCGCAATTGAGGCTGAACTAGCGCAGGCAGGCTTCAGCGTCGGAGAGATTATTCAGCTTCAGGACGGCGATCAAACTGGGGACTGGCTCTTTCCTGTTTTAGCGCCTTCGCCGCGTTGCAAAACTCCCTGTGCTCATCTAGTTGAACTGAGGCTTTATCGCCCTAGCCGTCAGGCTGATGAGGCGCGGCTGCGGCTGGTGGATCGCCTGCCTGTGACTGGCCCCACTGAAGAAACCGCGATCGCGCCGCTGGTAGGTTTAGTGCTGGAGCACCCTGGCTCTGGTCGCCAACTGCCCTGGCAAACAGTTAAGATTTTGGCCGCTGACCAGCAGCAAAACTGGCTCACCCTAGAAGGTCGCTGGCAGCGAGGACAGGTATCGCTGCTGTACGGTCAGCTTATTCAGTACGATGCCGCTCAGGGCAGGCTGAGGGCTTCGGTGGTTTGGAGCAGTCCTAGTCAGCAAGAGCCTTACTGGCTAGAGCTAGACGGCGTTGCGCCGCCGGAGCTGGTGGTTGATCAAAGTGTTGGCCTAGAGCCTAGATTTGCTGCCTATCGTCTTTCTGGTGGTCAGTCTTCTAGCATCGCCGCTCGCAGTCAGCCCATCTCTTTCCTTGAACCGGCTTTGGGCGGGTCTTTGATCACTTCTGACTATGGCAAAGCCCTGCTGCAGGCGCGAAATGGGCTTTGGTCGCCTGCGGCTAAGACGCTACAGGCACTCAAGCAGGAGTTAAAGGATGCTTGGACGGTAGAGGCCGAAGCTCAGCTTGGCTTAATTAAGCTGCACAGCCAGCTCACCCAGCAGCAGGCGGAGCGTACCTGGGTCAGTGAGAGCCAGCAGATTTTGGCCTATCTGATTGATGGTCGCTGGGAGGCCGCTTTTAAGCGGTTAGAGCAGTCGCCCGCAGCCTACGACGAGGTGCAAGTGCTGCTGAAAAAGGATTCTGGGCGGCTGTGGAAGCGAGTGACTACGGCGCTGCAGGTGTCCCCTAATCAGGCTGATATTCAGGTTTGGGGACTGCTAATTTTGTCGGCTCAGCAAGATCGCTCGGCGGCGATGAGCTGGCTGCAGCGGCAAGATGCCCGGGCCGAAGCCCGCAGCCGCTTTCAGCGACTTTTAGTGGCCACACGGCCCAAACCTGCTCCGACAGCGCCAACGAGTTCCACCCTCTCCCAGCCGCCTGCTGCTGACGCTACGGTACCGGCGGCCACCCCCGTCACCCAGCCGCCGACAGCGGTAACTCGCTGGAACCTGATGGGATATCTAACTGCGCTTTATACGGTTGAACCTCAGCGCTGGTTTTCATCAGCCAGAATTCAAGCGGCTGCCTTTGACCACTGGTACCGTATCCAGGTCAATTCTCTCAGCGATGGGCGCTCAGGCTGGCGGAGTCCGGCAACGCTGACGCCGCTACAGTCTCAGACGCTCTGGCAGCAGCTCAGCTTCAACCGCCAGTCTCAGCTAGAGGTGCTGCTAGAAACTACGAACGGGTTTCAGCTGGCGACCGTGACGGTTCAGGGGCTACAGATTCAGGGCGATCGCGTTGAGGTTCTAGCTGCGAGCCGCGATCGCCTCGATACCGCTCAAGCAGCCCTAGCCTTCTCACCAGGGAGCCTCAATCTATTGGCCCCGGCTGTTTCCCTAGCGCAGATGTCAGAATTTACAGAAACCGCCTGGTTCCAAGCGCTAAAGCAGCTTGAAAAAAACGAGGTTCTTACCTTACCGAGTAACTTGCAGATACAATCTGTCGATGTGACCGATGATCAGCAAGCAGAGTTCGTTATTACCGCTCCTGAAGCAGGAACCGCCACAGATTTAGGACTGGTAATCTTGTCTGCAGATGGGCAATTGCTCTACCGCAACTCAGCCATCATCCAGGCAGTCGGCGTGATTCGCGATCGCGCTTTGCCGCCAGCGCTGCTGCTGCAGGATCGCAATAACTATCAGCTCGTGCAGTGGTCAGCCGCCATTCAGCAGTTTCAATGATTATCTGCTGCAGCATTGAATCCATACGCTTTTTACATTCAGCAGCGCCGGATCACTGCCTGATCGATAAAAATTATTTATGCTTTGGGCAGTGGAGCTGTCTAATTCAGAGCTGTCTAATCCAGAATTGATATAACCCACACCTATGCAGGTGCCCCAATCAGAGGCCGTTCGGCTTGCTGCCGAACGGCTTGTAGACCATCAGCCTTTGCTGCTGACAGCCGCCGCTACGATAGCTGAGGCACTTGCTGCCATGCGGCAGTCTCACAAAAACTACGTTCTGATTGTTGAAGCTGAAAAGCTGGTCGGCATTCTGACAGAGCGAGACGTGGTTAGGCTAGCGGCGCAGAAGCAGATTATCGCTGAGCGCTGCATTACGGAGGTGATGACGCGATCGCTCGTGACCTATCCGGTTCAGGCCCAGCCCGATATTTTTCAGGCTTTGGCAATTCTACAGCAGCACTGCATTCGCCACCTGCCTGTCGTCGATGTAGACAATCAGCTGCAAGGACTGATTACTTACGAAACCCTACGCTTAGCTTTGCAGCCTACAGATTTGCTGCGGCTTAAAACGGTCGGCGAGGTCATGCAGAAAACGGTGCTGCAGGCTAGCGCCAGCGACTCGCTGCTAGAAGTGACTCAGCGAATGCATGAGCAGAAGGCAAGCTGTGTCGTTGTTATGCAGCCAGCCAGTGCTGACTCGGCTTTATCGCCAACGGGCATCATTACGGAGCGAGACATTGTGCAGCTCCAGGCGGCAGCAGCAGATTTTGCGCGGACGCAGGCGGCTCAAATTATGAGCCAGCCTCTCATTCCAATTCAGCCGCAGGATACGCTCTGGCAGGCCCACCAGTGTATGACGCAGCACGGGGTACGCCGCCTCGTAGTCAGAACTGAAATAGGCACGCTGGCGGGCTTGCTCACGCAGCGAGAACTGCTGCGATCGCTCGATCCGCTAGAAATGTATCAGAGCCTGCAGGCACTGCGCACCCTGGTGCAGCAACAAACCGAAGACCTGCAGCAGACTAATACTCGTCTGCAGCGACTCGTCGCTGACTATGAAACAGTCAAGCATTCTCTAGAAGCGACCCAGGCCCAGTTGAGAACTGAGATTGCTACCTGTCAGATTGCTGAGCGCAGCCTGCAGGCAACCAATCAGGCTTTAGAACAGCGCGTGGCTGAGCGCACCGCCCAGTTGGAGGTGGCTAATCGCCTCTTACAAGAACAGGTGCAGACGCTGGTTCACTCTGACGGCCTTTCGGGCCCAGAAAACCGATTGGCTGCTGCTCGCTGGACTCGTTTTTGGGGACGAAACGTTCGTATTCCCCGACTGGACACCTTTCTGAGGCAATATCCGGTCGCTCTAGGCGTCACTATCACCCTGGCGATGGTGCTGCTGGTGGAAGGCTGCCGACGAGTCGGCGTTATGCTGCCAGTTCCCTTTTTGCTAGTGCTGGTGTCAGTAATGCTGTCAGCCGGCATGGGGGGACTGCGCGCTGGATTGGGTAGCGCGGCGGTGTGGACTGTTTTTGTGCTCTATGCGGCGGCTGTTTCGTTTGGCCCCATAACGCTTATAGGCGGCCCCGCCCAGATCAGTCTTGGAATTTTAGTGATTTTGTTTGCGGTGCTGCGGCAGGGCATCGCCAGCGATCGCTATCGGGCCGTAACCCGCCTGCTGATTTCAACCAACCAAAACCTCGATCGCCAAGTACAGCAGCGTACCGCCGATTTAGAAACTACGAATCGTCAACTAGCCCAGCAAATTCAAGAGCGACAGCAAGCAGAAGCAGACCTGCGAGACAGCGAAAGTCGCTTTCGGGGCACGTTTGAGCAGGCGGCTGTGGGGATTGCCCATGTAGCCCTCAATGGCACCTTTTTGCGGCTAAATCAGCGGTTTTGCGACATTGTGGGCTACCAAAAGGCTGAGCTCACGGGCAAAACCTTTCAGGAGATTACCTACACAGAAGACTTAGAAGAAGATTTAGCCTGTGTTCAGCAGGTTTTGAACGGTGAGATTGCTAGCTATTCGATAGAAAAGCGCTATATCCATAAAGACGGCTCTCTCATCTGGATCAACCTCACAGTTTCTCTGCTAAGTAACCTGCAAGGTCAGCCCAAGTACTTTATTTCGGTAATTCAGGATATCAGCGATCGCAAACGGATTGAAGCCGAAAGGACCCGAATCAATGCTGAGCTGCAGGAGAGCGAAACCCTCTACCGGGGCACGTTTGAACAGGCTGCCGTCGGTATCGTCAACACCAGCGCTCAGGGTCATCTGCTCAAGGTCAACCGAAAGTTTTGTGAGATTACGGGCTATTCGTCTGCAGAACTGATTGGACAGCACTTTCGCAACCTGACCTATCCAGAAGATCAAGCAAGAGACTTACAACTGTTTCAGCAAATGCTGGCAGGACAGCGCTCACAGGTATCAGTGGAAAAGCGCTATGTCAGAAAAGATGGTGCTTTAGTCTGGGTCAATATCACCGTTGCTTCAATTCGCGGTGCCAACGGCGAACCGCAGTATCAGGTAGTGATTGTGGAAGATATTAGCGATCGCAAAGCTGCCGAGCAGCATCAAAAAAACTTAACAACTATTTTGGAATCCACCACTGACTTTGTGGGCATGGCCGATAGCCAGGGTCAGATACGGTATATCAACACAGCCGGTTGTCACATGATAGGCGTAACCTTTGCCGACCTAGCGCAAAAACATGTCTCCCAAATACATCCGGCCTGGGCAATCCAAAAAATAACTCACGAGGGTATTCCAGCCGCAGTTGAAACCGGCCACTGGCAGGGTGAGACGGCTGTTTTGACCCATCAGAATCAAGAAATTCCCGTCTCACAGTTGATTATGGCTCATCTAGATGAGCAGGGCCAAGTTCAATTTTTTTCAACAATTATGCGGGATTTGTCGCAGACCTATCAAGCAGAGCGCGATCGCCAAGATGCAGAAACTAAAGCGCTTTTGCTTAAAGAAATTCATCATCGAATTAAGAATAATTTACAGATTGTCTCCGGTATTCTCTATCTGCAATCTCGCACTTTAGAGCAGCCAGCGGCATTAAAAGCCCTACAAGACTGCCGCGATCGCATTGAAGCAATGGCTCTTATTCACGAGAAGTTTTATGGCTCTAGCAACCTGGAAACGATCGACTTTAAAGCCTATGCTCGGAGCCTAACCCAAAACCTCATTAGCTCCTATGCCATAAATCAAAATATACGATTTAAAGCCGAAATCGACCCAATTCTGCTCAATATTGATACAGCAGTTGCCT
>JAAHIC010000303.1 GCA_010671965.1 Leptolyngbya sp. SIO4C5 | reverse complement strand
ACACAGCGATCGCAGCGCCAGCAACGTTTTTTGGAATTCCAAAAAACGTTGCTGGCGCTGCGATCGCTGTGTTACTTATACGCTTGTGTGTTGCCGTCCTGTTGTTCTATACGCTGTAATGCGATCGCTTTTATACTTGCAAGTCCTCTTCTGCATTTGCTTATTTCGTAAAAATGCTGCTGTGTAAGCGTTTCAGCGCCTTTGCTCGTGCGATCGCTTCTTGCCTCTGCGTTGAGACACGCATAAATTTGTGTGTATACATTCAGCTTGCTTACTTTAAGCGTATTTTTTGAGTGTACATTTAGTGTGTACATATTGTGCCTTTAACTTGCATAGGAGACAGAGCGCGGGTGCTATCCTATCGGCTTCCTTGCGGATGCGATCGCGCTAAGCTCAGCGATTATTGCTCTGAACTGAGGAGGGCTTACAAGCACTCTTAGTGTGCTGCAGAACCCTGAGGCCATCCCTTCTTCCAACTCTATAGAAGCAAGGCGATCGCTGGCTCAGCTTACTCTACTTTGTATCGGTGCAAAACGCTCTCGGGCGATCGCGTTATTGACTTGGAAACTATCATTCACGCGATCGCTGGTAGTGGAGGCTGTTGTTGTTTCTTAGGAGCTTGGAGAACTCGAACTTTCTACTCGAACTTTCTATCAGCTTGGCATAGGCCGTTTCGTAGCATGATAGGCAAGAAAACTCCTCTCTGCCTCTATGAATACAGATAGCCCTGTCTCTGACAGCGTCATCGATCAAATGATCGCCCTGCGATTGCAACTCGCTCAACTCGAACACAAAATTGATACCCTCAAGCCCGCTTTCTTTCATGCCTGCGCAGCTCAAAAGCTCACTCAGTTTAGACATGAGCATGGAATCATTTGTCGTCGGCTTACGCCCGGCAAATGGGACTATCCTAGCGATATCCTGAAGCAGGAAAAACGCCTCAAGCTGCTTAAACAGCAATTTCAGCAAACCCATGAACCTACAGCTGGGCGTGAAGTTACCTGGTCTATTCGACTGACTCCTTAGCTCTAGTCTTGGCTCGGCAGCACCATTTTCATAAACAACAGCTCACAGCGATCGCATTGGCCTGTTTGCCAGTAGCTCGGCAGCTGGAAAGCACTTTGACATTGGGGACATTGGAAAAGCAACGGCCGTTGGTGCACTTGACAGTTAGGCTCGTCGGCTAGCTGCCAAGTCAGTTTATGCCAAGGGGCCGTTTTATAGCACTGGGCACACAGGCGTGTGGGCCAATGCAGCCGGATGCTTTGAGGAAACCACATTGAACGCAACCGCCCCTCTTCTACTCCTGTGAGCTGTGAGAGCTGCTCCAGGTCCTTCGCGCTCGGTCTACGACGGCGCGAAGGACTTTCCCAATAGGACACGATGTAGGGTCTTTTGCCCAGCATCGCCGATAAATGCCCACTGCTTAGATAGTTCGCTCGGCGAAAGCGGCCTAGAAAGTGGCTAAAGCTCTCCTCTTCGTAGGGCGCTACTTGAAATAGCCAGGGCTGAAGAGATCGTTTTACTGGCCTTGGAAGGCTCATTAGAGACCCTCTATGGAGATAATGGCTATCTAACTAGCGAACACTCTTTGACCACCTGCTTGAGCCGTTTAAGACTAATATGCAACTCTCCCTGTTGCAGTGCTTGAATGGCCGCATCGCGCAGTATTTGATCCAATAGTCCAATACAGCCGCGGGTTCCCTGAATAAGCAACTGTTGCGCTTTGGCGCTGGTTAGGTTTGACGGCTCAGGCAGTTTGAGCACATTCTCCTCCCAAAGAGCTGTCGTCTCAAGCAACTCCTCTGCGCCTAGTCGAGGATAGCGATAGGTCGCTAGAAATCGGTATTCCACTTGCTCATCTCGCTGCACCACAGCATTCAAACGATCCGTTCCTACTAGCACTGCCGCGATGTCGAGTTCTTGGGCAATATCGCGGATTTCCCCTAAAGCCGGTAAGCTGGCGCGTTGGGCCTCATCGAAGATGATCATCTCAACTTGGCAGCTCTCCAGCACACGGTACACTCGCTTGCGCAAATCCATGATGCGACCCCGCGTTGCCTGATATTGCAGGCGATCTAGCAAGCCGACTAACAGACTACTGAGCGATAAGCCTTCTGGACATTGCCAATACAGCACGGGGACAATGGGCGATTGCCCAGGGAACTGAGTCGCTCGACTCTTGAGGTGATACGTATCGCAGCTAATGGTCTTACCAGTTCTTGAATCACCCACGACTCGGCACGGTTGGCGTGCTAGACGCTTCCTTTCCAACCAGCCGTGAAAGTCTTGCATCTGCGGTGTCTCTAGGATTTGAGCTTGAGTTCGGCTCAGTTGTCGTATCCGCTCTGCAATATCATTGTCAGTCGGTGGTTCCTCTGGGTGCAGCGGTTGGGGCATTGCCATACTCTCCTATAGGCCCTGCCCTTGTCGCAGTTGGTCGTAGTCATACACGCGAACTTTGGGAATCGCTCTCGAAGGCGATCGCTCTGCTTCTGTCTCTGAAGCTTCAATCTCGTCAGTAGAGGGGGACTGGTTTGTTAATAGAGCCTCTACAAACTGCATCCGTTCTCGGATTTCCGTTAATACAGACTCATTGGTGATCTCCCGCCGAACCCCTCGCAGTCTGCGGCTGATAGCTTTTGCTTCTGCTAGCGAGAGTCGTTCGGTTTCTAAGCTCTGGGCGTGCGCCCGGCTAAGGAAAACCTCTTTGGCTCCCCTTTGGATATAGACATACACAGTGGTAATGTCTCGCGGGTCGTAGCGTAGGGCTACGGTTTCTCCGCCATAGCCCGCCAGGTATTCGCCTCGGTAGATGAGATTGGCAAAGCGGAGATAGCCTCCCTGGTAGACACGCCGCTTATCTTGCCGCATCAGCAGTTGGTCTAGCTCCCGCTCGGTCATTACCGGACCTTGAGCTCGCAAATTGTTTTGCCAGCGCGATTGGCGGCTCTGCTGGCCTGTTCTCGCATCTGGTTGCTGGTTATAGTTATCGCTGATGTAGCGAATCAGCAGGCCTTCTAGCTGCTCTAGCGTTAAGCAGGCGTCTGCTTTGACCTGACTCAGCCGGGGTTTGACTCGCCGGGTCGTATAGCCGGGCAGTGTCGAGAAGAATTCGCTATTGAGCGTACCGAAGGGACGTTCGACGATACCGCCTTCAGCCGGGCGGCGGCGCAACTCTAAGACGATACCCAGTCTACTGGCAACCTGCTCTAGGTGCTCTGAGGTGAAGTCGCTGCCGCCATCGGTATACAGGTACTCAGGCACGCCGTAGGTTTCCCAGAGCTGCTTGGGCTGGTAGGCGTGGCGGTACTGTTTCGGCAGGATGGCGTGCCGCAGAGCTAGGCAAGTGACGGCAGCACTGGGTTTTTCCAGTCCCAGGTGTATCCCGACAATACATCTGGAGTAGGTATCAACAACGGTCGTTAGGTTGGGGCGACCCAAGACTTCTCCATGAGAATCAACAACCAGGATGTCGGCTTGGGTATGATCGCATTGCCACACCTGGTTGCTATATTCAATCGCAATCTCGCTGCCGGCGCGGGTCGTAATCTGATGCTGCTCTCCTGGCCATCCAAGCGATCGCTTCTTCTGCTTTTTCTCGCGTTCGGCTATTTCGCCCGCTAAGATGCGGTAGACACTTCGGCGGCTGGGATAGCCACTCTCACCCACTTCGGCGGCGCGGCTTTCCACCAGTTTCGCTACCTGGGAACGACTCATTTGGCGGCTACCCCGGTTGCCCTGGCGGTACGTCTTGACAATGAACTTTTGCCACTCTTCGCTCACACGCCGATCTCCCTTATCTGAGCGCTCACGCCGTTTTAGACCCTCAATGCCTTGTTGCTTGTATTGCCGCTTTAGCCGGTAAATGCTGCTCTCGTGTAGTCCTAGCTCCTGGGCCGCTTGCTTTTTAGCCTCACGTTTTGAGACCCCTGACAGTCGTTGCAATACCTGCGATCGCTGCTTCACTTCAGACGGCAGTTCCTTTAGTAAAGGCATCTCCACGGGGATAGAAGCCTCTATTGAGGATGACAATTTTTTCCTTTTTGACTCTATTTCATGTGCCACTCTATTTAATAATATCTATAGCCTCAACACCTGAAATCGCGATCGCTGCTATCTACCAACCAGAAACGCTTTTGGGTTGGTTTTACCATAATATACCGTGCCACAGTATTTAATAACTAGCTTGTGCCAGTTTATTTGATAATAAACGCTGTAATCAAGCCAATACAGGTACTCTAGATATCTCGCAGATCATTAGCTATTGATAAAAAATTCGCGGCAATCCTGACAGTCGCGATCGCTATCCTACAGGCAAATCAAAGCTTACAAGAATCTATTACCACTTATCTTGACACTAATTCCCTAAATTATTAAATAACTTGGCACTCGACAAATTCCAAAAAATGTTGCTAACACTGCGATCGCTATGTTGCTTATGCGCTTGTGTGTTGCTGTGCTGTTGTTCTATACGCTGTAATGCGATCGCTTTTATACTTGCAAGCCCTCTTTTGCATTTGCCTTATTTCGTAAAAATGCTGCTGTGTAAGCGTTTTAGCGTCTTTGCTCGCGCGATCGCTTCTTGCCTCTGCGTTAAAGCACGCATAAAGCTGTATGTATACAATAAACTTGCTTATTCTAGGCGTATACATTGAGTGTATATTTAGTGCGTACATATCATGCCTTTCACTTGCATGGGAGGCAGATCGCTGGTGCTATCCTATCGGCTTCCTTTCGGATGCGATCGCGCTAAGCTTAGCGATTATTGCTCTGAACTGAGGAGGGCTTACAAGCATTCTTAGTGTGCTGCAGAACCCTGGGGCCATCCCTTCTTCGGACTCTGTGTCGAGCCCACAAAAGCGATCGCTGGCTGCTCTTACTCTACTTTGTATCAGTGCAAAACCCTCTCGGGCGATCGCTCTTTTGACTTGGAAACTATCATTCACGCGATCGCTGGTGGTGAGGGACTGTTGTTGTTTCTCAGGAGCTTGGAAAACTCGAACTTTTTAGAAGCTTGGCATAGGCCGTTTCGTAGCATGATAGGCAAGAAAACTCCTCTCTGCCTCTATGAATACAGATAGCCCTGTCTCTGACAGCCTCATCGATCAAATGATCGCCCTGCGATTGCAACTCGCTCAACTCGAACACAAAATTGACACCCTCATGCCCGCTTGCTTTCATGCCTACTCAGCTCAAAAGCTCACTCAGTGACAGACATGAACAGGAATCATATTGAATTTGCAAAAATTAAGTTCATATTGATAGCAAACTTTTCTGGGCAATCGCTGAGATGCTTTTTCCAATTCAAATTCAATAGAGCGATCGCTAACTAATAGCTGTTTCTTAGATTCAAAATTCCTATATTAAATATGTAAAACTATACGCTCAATTTTATACGCATAAACCTGCTTTTGAAGCTTATGCTCTTTGAGAGTGATTTTGTTCAGATTGCGAAAAGTCAGAGCGCTTTTTCAGGCTTTTACTCAATGCATACTCATGACGACTTTAGTTTCTAAAGAGCCTAAAGTGTTGACTTTTATTGAGTTCTAGCGACACATTGCAATCGACTGTTTTCTTTGTCCTTTAGTCATATCTTTCTTAACAACTTAACGGATCAGCTCTGTCTTTGAGACATAAGCTATCCATCCATACTCCTTAGCAGTTGCCATGTCATGGCTATATCGTTCAGACGTTGCATTCCTCGCCACAGCGTTTTAACACCAGGCTCTCCATCTCCTTTGCGTCCTAAAAAACCGCCCAACTGTGTAATCCAGCGAACGCATTGACCAATGCCAGGCGGCTCTGGCGGTAGCTCCTTGCTGCGATGAATCGTGCAGTACAATGCTTGCCATTCGTGTTCCTCCAAAACTGGCTCTGCTGGTGGCTCTGTCGCAAAAAGAAGATGAGGGTATGAAGACCCTCTTTCTTATCTATTTTTATACAGCGATGCCAAAAATTTGGTGGATGAAAGAGATCTGTCGTGTCACATCATCTCTATCGACATTTTGG
>JAAHIC010000302.1 GCA_010671965.1 Leptolyngbya sp. SIO4C5 | reverse complement strand
TCTAAATCCGGTGGCGGATAGCGATTTAGATCGACAACTGAAGTTCCTGGGGGAATCAGGCCAGCGCGATCGCCAAAATAGCAGGATATATCAGGCTGACACTCGCGGATACCTGGCTTGCGATAGCTGCAGTTAGGCAAAATTTCTAACGCGATCGCCTGAGTAATGCAGTAGAGATTCACCACCAGAGCAATCGTGCCGTCATCCCGCGAATGGGCATGTCCAACGGGGAGCATTTCCAACCTCATGTGTCCTTGATGGTAATAGCCCTTGGCCTTTTCATAAGCCGGATCTGCGGCAGTTTGCAAAAAGACTGACCAAGGAGCCGAAATCCAGGCATCTGTACGCAGGCTAGCGATCTGCTCCATGAAACTACTTCCTCATGGCGGCACATGCCTCAATTATGACCTAGCCGCCGTTAGCAACCTTTTCTTCTAGCGCCGTGATGTAGCGAATAATCTCATGATCTCGAAGCTGGCGGCTAAAAATATTCCAGGTAAACCAGGGGCCAAGCCTGACTTCTTTCTCGACGTGAGCGTAGCCCTGCCAGATGCGGGGAATCTGCGTCACCAAGTCCCAGCCGTAGACAAAGCGATAGTTTTCTGGCACTCGTCGCTCAAATGACTCAGTGAGGGCGTCGTTGCCTACTCGCGGTGAACCAAAGCTGTAGGCTTCTAGCTGCTGCTGGGTGTGCTGGGTGATGTTGTATTGAATATCCAGCGCCGCCACGGTAGAAAGCGCTCCGCCCAAACTGTGTCCGGTGACGATAAGCCTGTTGACCGTGACCTCTCGCACAGCCGCTAGCAGGCGATCGCGCACCGAAAAGTAAGCTGCCATAATGCCGCGATGGAAACGCACATTAGTAGAATCATCATCGCCATAGGGATAAATCTTCTGCCGTAGCTGAAAGTTATTGAACCAATCGATGTCCTTATCACTGCCGCGAAAAATAATGTGCATTTGACTAATTTCAGGCTCGTAGAGTAAAGCGACCTGAGTATCAGTCACTCCCTGATCGTCACTTTCAAACAGCGTCACCTTAGCGACAGGCAGGGCAGCGAACTGGATATCACTGACAAAGTCTCGGTAGACTTCCTGGCTTAGCCGGGCGCATACAAGAGCAGCTTGATAATCTACCATCACCTAAATCCTTTGCAACGGGCTACCTAGTCCATTAATACCTCTCATCATTGATGATGTCAGGAAGCGATGGCAATATTCGGATAAAGACTGTAACGTAAGAAAAAAGCCGAGAAGGCAAACTTCCCGGCGATACCAATAAAAAGGAGCAAACGAAACTGTCTAAAACTATAAGAGCGGGATGTGACGAAGCTGTGACACAGATATAACCTTGATGTGTTAATTGGCTGTTTAACGTTTTTTGCGGGCTTTCCAGGTACCGCCATAGACATAGTCCGGGTTATTTTGGCTGACCTCAGACCAGCAGCGATCGCAGACAAACAGCCAGCCTCCAGAATCATCAATCTGGACGCGATAGAGCACAGAGGCGGTTTCGCCACAGCGATCGCAGCTTTTTTGTCTAACACGAGCCACAGCAGCGCTCAGAACTCCACGTTATCTGGCGTCCGTGGAAAAGGGATCACGTCGCGGATATTTGCCATCCCGGTCATAAACTGAATCAGACGCTCAAAACCGAGGCCAAAGCCAGCATGAGGCACGGTGCCATAGCGCCGCAGATCGAGGTACCACCAGTAGTCTTCCAACGGTAGGCCACTGGCCTGAATCCGTCGCTCCAGCACGTCTAGGCGCTCTTCCCGCTGGGAACCGCCAATAATCTCGCCCACCTTTGGCGCTAGAACGTCCATCGCCGCGACGGTCTTTTCGTCTTCGTTCAGCCGCATGTAAAAAGCCTTAATTTCGGTCGGATAATCCATCACGATTACCGGCTTTTTGAACACCTCTTCTGCAATATAGCGCTCATGCTCCGACTGTAAATCTAGGCCCCAGGACACCGGATACTCAAACTTTTTATCAGCTTTCTCCAGCAGCTTAATAGCGTCGGTGTAGCTAATGCGCTCAAATTCGCTGCTGATAATGTTATCTGCTGCTTCCAGGACGGTTTTGTCAATCCGCTGATTGAAGAACTCCATGTCCTCGCCGCAGTGCTCCAGCACGTAGCGAAAGACATACTTCAAGAACGCCTCGGCCAGATCCATGTTGCCTTCTAGGTTGCAGAAGGCCATTTCTGGCTCAATCATCCAAAACTCGGCTAGGTGGCGCGAGGTGTTGGAATTTTCGGCCCGAAACGTTGGCCCAAACGTGTAGACATGGGTAAAGGCCATCGCCATAATTTCCGCCTCAAGCTGACCACTCACAGTCAAATAGGTCGGCTTACCAAAAAAATCCTGGCTATAGTCCACGGCCTTCTCATCCGTCAGCGGCACGTTCTTCAGATCAAGACTGGTGACGGCAAACATTTCTCCCGCCCCTTCACAGTCACTCGCCGTCAAAATTGGCGTATGAATCCACAAAAAGTCTCGCTGCCGGAAAAACTCATGCACCGCCTGAGCACAGGCATTGCGGACCCGAAACACCGCGCCCAAAGTATTGGTGCGCGATCGCAGATGCCCCAGAGAGCGCAAAAACTCAAATGAATGACGCTTCTTCTGTAGCGGGTAGGTTTCAGCGTCCGACTCGCCGTAGAGTTCTAGAGACTCAGCCTGCAGTTCCACGCGCTGACCTTTCCCCGGTGAGGCCGCTAGTTGACCTGACAGTTCCACCGACGCCCCCGTCCCCAGTCGCTTCATTAAGTCCGCATAATTGGGCAAATCTTCAGCCGCGATCGCCTGTAAGCCCGCCATTGAAGAGCCATCGTTGATCTCGATAAAAGTGAAGCCTTTTGCCTCTCGCCGGGTTCTGACCCAGCCACGAACCGTAATGTTGTCTCCCGGCTGTCCGGCTTGCAAAATCTCTTTGACACGTCGAATGGTCATTAGCGTAGTTGTCGGTATTCGTCTACGAGTGGCTGATACTAGGTTGACACCCTTTCTAGCCTTTTACCAATCCTCATTTTGACAGGTTTGCACTGGGCCGGAGCGCTATTGCAGATGCCTACCTATTTAGATAACCGCCCCCAAAAACTACCCGGCACAGCCTCGCAGCAGCCATCCCAGCAAAAGCCCCAAACCACCAAAACGCACTGCCTGCCAAAAAGGTTCTTGAAAATTACGCCAGGTGACTAGCCGACTCTCTAAGGTCAGCTCTAGCTGTTCCAACTCCGCCTGCAATCGCGCTAGCTCCTGCCGGGGCAGATCTGCTTGACTGAGTTGCTGATGCTGTTGCTGAGCCTGCCGCACCTCGCGGTAGCGCTGTCTCACAGCTTTAAAAGTCTGGGCGATTTCGCTCAAAGCGGCTTCAAACTGGCCCATGTCTTCAGCCGTTAGGGGGCGAAATGTCTTTGCCTTAGCACCGGAACCACGAGCCGACTTCATGTCTGAGAGCCTAACTAGACACTAGTATGGAACTGGGATTATTGCCCGCGATCGCCATTTATCAAACCAGCTTTCAGCCATGTCTCATTCAGCTAGCGCAGACGCTCTCAAACACTTTAGCAGTTTAGAACTTGCCCAGGCTTTAGCCGCTCAGCTCGCTATTCAACCCCACGACTGGCACCGTCTCAGCGCCAATCGCCAAGTGCGAGCCCAAGAACAGATAGCCGCCGCTTTAGTCTACCTGCTCAAAGATCAGCCAGCAGAAGCCCAAATACGGCTACAGCAGGCCACAGGCTGGCTCGATCGCTCCATCTCAGCCCCACCCTGCCCTACTCACCGAGAGCAGCAGGCCAAAGCTGCCCAGGCCAGCCAGCAGTAGCGCTATCGCACTAGCGGAATCCGCGTCCAGCGCTTAACCCGCTTGCAGAGATGTAGCTCGTTGCTGTGCTCAACCCAGCGCACCTCATCAAAAATTTGATAGAGAATATATAGGCCACGACCGCACTCCCCCATGTCGTAGGCGACCTCAGTCTCAGCAGGTAGGCCGCAGACTCCCGGCAGTCGGAAGCCCTTGCCTTGGTCGGCGATAATCCACCAGTGACAGTCAGCGGTGACCGAAAATTTGACAGAAACGGCTTTGCAAGGATCAAGCTGATTGCCGTGCTTGGCCGCATTGACGAGGGCTTCCTGAAGTCCAAGGCGAACTTCTGCCTGCCATCGACGCGGTACTTTTGCCAGTAGCAAATCTAAAATAGGACGCAGATAGAGCGTTGACGGAAAACTTAGACGTCCCCACTGATGAGCAGCCGAAGGTGTTGAAATCGCAATCACTGAAACCCCCAGAGTTGTCAGATGATTTTTAACAAAGTTGATGCAGCCGTAAATGCACAGTGATTCAGCAACAAACGTGCCGGTTTACCTAATTTTTAGAACGGGGCTGAATGGTCAAATAAAAGCAGCTACTAAAGACGTAAGTACCTCGGTCAATTTGTAACCTTTGCCAAAAGCGATTACTTCAAAGTTCTTTGCTATTACTACAAATATATCAGAATCTCGTCTATCTTTTGCAAGAAAGCAGCCGCTTGGGCCGTTCTATTGCTCCATAGCAATTTAATGGCTAAATGCCTAGAGAACGAATGTCCTATCCAGATACGAAGTTCCCTCAAAGCCTGATTTCACTAGCTTTCGGGTAGCTTGAATGGTCCAAGCAAAGCGCTCTGTCACCCATTCTCGATGAATTTATCGGATCTTTAAAGTCGCTCTCGCGAGCGCTTGAAAAGACTTATTGGGTTTTGACAATTCTCTTCAAGAAAGTTAGCTGAGCGAATTACTTCGTGATTAAATTGAATAAACTAAGATTGCTCAATTTTGCTGTGTGGCCTTCAGTATTCCGAGATCTTACGCAGGCGATCGCTACTTTTTAGGGGTAACACCGCAACGATACCAATTCGCCAGTCGCCGGGGGGAAACGCCGCAGGCATAGGCCAAAACAATTAGCTGGTTGAGCAGCATTGTTTGCCAAACGCCGAGCCGCTGCCAGCGGCGACCGGAAGTCGTAACGACTGCTGCAGGCATGACAACTTTGCCGTAGCGTCCCAGGCGACGGACAAAGTCATAGTCTTCCATGATGGGCATGGCCGCAAAACCGCCTAACTGCTCAAACTGACTTTTGTACAGGAAGAAAGCCTGATCGCCGTAGGGCAGCTGTAGCAGGCGCGATCGCCAATAAACGCCCCACTCAACTAGGCGGATACCCGGTAGCTCGGCGTCAATTTTGAGCCGGAAAGCACCGCCTACCACCTGAGGCAGCGCTAAGGTTTGCTGCACCACCGTCTCAAAGTCCGCAGGCAGGCGCGTATCTGCATGTAAAAACAGTAAAATCTCCCCCGTTGCCACCGCCGCCCCCTGATTGAGCTGGTGATACCTGCCCGGTTTAGTTTCCAGCACCTGAATGCCCAGACGGCGAGCCAACGCTACCGTGTCATCCTGACTGCCACCATCTACGCCAATAATTTCCAGTTGCGCAGAGGGGGTGAGAGAGGCCAGTGTAGCAGGCAGAGTTGCGGCCTCATTCAAAAGCGGAATAATTACGGAAATGCGCTTAGCAGGCGTCACGGACTGCCTCCCAGACAGCAAGATCTTGGGGATAGTCCACGTCTTTTAAAACCTCTAAATAGGCAATTGAAAGGGCAGCCGCTTCAGCCGCCGCCACCGTTTGGGTCAAGACAGTCTCTGTTCCCCAAGCTATGGACTGAAACAAGGTGGCAACAGGCCGCTTAAGGCCGATGAGATAGTACCCACCGTCGGCGGCTGGCCCTAAAACTACGTCGCGATCGCCTAGCTGCTCAAACGCCTGATTGAGGTGAGCCGCTTCTAGGGCCGGGCAGTCAATGCCAATGACGACGGTGCGGCTATAGCCGATCTTCTCAGCTCGGCGAAAGGCTTGCTCTAGGCGATCGCCCAAGCTGCCAGTTCCCTGAGACTGATAGGCCCACTGCGGCCCCCGCCATGACGACTTGGCTGGGGCCGCAGTGGGCCTATCAGTCTCAGGGAACTGGCAGCTT